>CALXTH010000108.1 GCA_944391365.1 uncultured Alphaproteobacteria bacterium
GATGTTCATGACGGGCGGCATAGATCTCGGCAAAATCAAAATATCCAGATACCAAATTATTCAAGATTTTAAGTTCTTCGGAAGTTAAATAGTTTTTGGCAATTTTAGCCTCGGATTTCGTTGGCAAATCTCCTGAAAAGGTTGTTAGCCCCATAAAAGGTTTATCTGAATCGACTCGTTCATAAATAACCTCCGAGGCGGTATGCCCGTGAGCCGCATAATGTAATTTATTTTGAACAACTTTAAAAAATTCAATAGTTTCAGGAGCTTTGGCATCATAATCCCTGCTGGTAGCGTATAAATCCAAGACCTGACGATACAAAACTTTTTCAGAAGAACGAATGTCTCTGATACGGTCAAGCAACTCTTTCCAATAATTGCCGCCGCCATTCTGCTTTAAGCGTTCATCATCCATTGTAAAGCCTTTGATGATGTATTCTTTTAAACGCTCGGTCGCCCAAATACGAAACTGCGTCGCAATAGATGATTTAATACGGTACCCCAAGGAAATAATCATATCCAAATTATAGTACTCAACATCTCGGGAAACTTCTCTATTCCCTTCTTTTTGAACTGTTCGGAAATTCCGAACAGTTGAACTTTTTTCTAACTCACCTTCTTCATAAATATGCTTAATATGCTCGCTGACATTTGATTTGCTAGATTGATAAAGTTCAACTAACTGGGCTTGCGTCAGCCAGACAGTCTCGCCCTCCAACTTGACATCAATCTTATTTTTACCGTCATTCGTTTGGTAAATAATAATCTCGCCCTGCTCATCAGTCATCAACTAACTCCAAAAATCTATTTTGATTTGGTTTATAATAATGGAGGCATATTTAAAATATGATGAATCGCTTAGAACAAAAAAAGAGCTTGGAAAATCCAAGCTCTTTTGAAAGCAAAATAAGCTCTAACGTTTGGAGAACTGGTAAGAACGGCGGGCTTTGGCCTTACCATATTTCTTACGTTCAACAACACGGTCATCACGGGTCAGGAAACCGGCCTTTTTCAGGACAGGTCTCAGCTCCGGTTCATACTCATTCAGCGCGATAGAAATCCCATGCTTAATGGCACCGGCCTGTCCGGACAATCCACCGCCTTTTACCGTGCAGACAACGTCAAATTCATTAACGCGGTTGGTAACTTCAAACGGCTGGGCAATAATCATTTTCAAAACCGGACGGGCAAAATATTCATCAATAGATTTATCATTGATGGTGATGTTGCCTTTGCCGGGTTTAATCCATACGCGGGCGACAGCGTCTTTTCTTTTTCCGGTTGCATAAGAACGCCCCTGTTTGTCTTTGACCGACTTGCGGACTTTGACTTCTGCCGGCGCAGCAGCGGCCGCCGCAGATTTAATATCTTTCAAAGATTCGAGTTTATCAGCCATTATAATGCGCTCCTTTTATTCTTGTCATTCATAGATGCCAGATCCAGAACAATCGGGTTCTGGGCGGCATGCGGATTTTCAGAGCCGGCATAAACTCTCAGCTTGCTCATCTGTTTGCGGCCGAGCGGATTGCGGGAGATCATGCGTTCAACGGCTTTTTCAATAACTCTTTCCGGGAAACGGCCGGCCAAAATTTTTCCGGCTGTGGTTTCTTTGATACCACCAATCCAACCAGTGTGCTTGAAATCTTTCTTATCGGTCAGTTTTTTACCGGTCAGTTTTACTTTATCGGCATTGATGACAACGACGTAGTCGCCGCAGTCCAGGTTCGGAACAAAGCAGGGTTTGTGTTTGCCGCGGAGAATCTTGGCAACCTGAGCCGCCAGACGGCCGAGAACAACACCTTCTGCATCAACGACATACCATTTTCTTTCAATGTCGGATGGTTTTGTTGCATAAGTATTCATTGTAACTCACTTTATTGGTTAAAGGTTAAATTCAGAGTTAATATACATAATAAAAATATGTTGTCAACAAGAAAAAATGTTATATTTTCAATATTTTATTTAGCGGTATTATTATACCACCGGTTAACGCATTGATTTTTCGTTGTTTTTATAATTAATCTAATTTTCTTAAAAACATTTTATAGAAAATCCAACAAATTTTTGTAGCGGTTTATATCTGATACAACAGAATAACCGGCTGATATGGCTGAAATAATCATCATGCACATAAGGCTAATTTTTATTTTAGGGAAATTTTTAAATAAATCCGGCTGCCAAACGAAAAGCATTGCTCCGTAGCTTATCACTCTTAAGATAAAAATCATCATCATTTCGGCCAAAATGTAAAGGGGCAGACTTTCAGGCAAAAACGGTAAAATATAAAATGTTGATAATTCTCCAATATTTAAAATTAAATACAGAACGATAATTGCCGGAATTTTCCAAAGCAATGTGTATTTGATTATCCCTTTAAATTGTCCGCCCAAAACATTATGCCAGAGAAAAAAAGGCACAATAACCCCGGTATAAAGCGCCGGAAATATCATAAAGTAGTAAATCAGCGGCCACGGGAAAACAAGCGTAGATAAAACCATCCCTCCTGCGATATAAGCCTTTTTTTGAACACTTGTCATCAGCTTTATCTCCTACCAATCGGGGCTTAAAAAAATTATATAAAATATCCAACAAATTGCGGCAAAAATTATATAGCATAATATAATGCCGTCAACAAGAAGGCGTTTCAGTATCTTTTTTACTTTTGAGGACATTTGAAAAACAACCTTTAATTAAATACATATGTTAAAGATTTAAACTGATACAATTTTCAAAATCTTCATCTTTATTTTTGAAATTGCGCCAGCTTTCGTAGCCTTCGTATGAAAAGCAACGTAGTTTATTATCACTTTCGCGTGTACAATTCATTTGTATATCTGATGCCTTCTGTTTTCCTCTGGAATCTTGTAATGTACATTTACATCCTGAACATTGATTTATATTAAGGAACTTATAATAGTTGTTGCATAAATGAACTTGATATTTCTCTGCGGATACTTTGGTTAATAAGTATTCTTCGCCATCAATCCGGTAGCAACGAAGTAATTTTTTTTGCGTGTTAAACAGGCAGTCGAAACGCATATTTTCACTTTTGCCGGTTTTAAGGTTTTTCATGGTTCCCAAGCAACCGGAATTTCCGCAATTGTAAATGTGGGGCTGATTTTCATTTTCATCAAAATTATGAATCGTAATTTCATATTTACCATTATTTCCCTGAAATTTATCTCCCCATTCATTACCTTTGCCAATAATGTTTAAATTAATTTCATCACAAGGCCAGTCTTGCGGCAAAGCGAATGCTTTGCCGCAAGTGAAGACCATGCTTAAAAACAAAAATAAATATCTATTTTTCAAATTGTCGTAACCTCGTTTCAATGCGCTTGAACATATCAGCAAGTTTAGAATCTTTTATTATAATTTATATAATCAGTTAATATTGCTTATATAAAAATCAGTATATGAAAAGTAAAAAAAGTATAGTACAAATATCAATATATAAATTAAATAAATTGAATAATATGCGAAAATTTGTTTAAAACTCCATTTTGAAGGAGAAACAAAATTTATTATTAATTTATAAACAATCGGGAAAAAGCAAATTGCCGAAAATAAATAAAATAAAAAGTTCCAAAATGTATTGATTTGCTCCCCTTTTAATCTCGGCAGCATTTCAGGATTTGAATACCCGATATAAGTGCACTTAATTTGTCCATATAAGGTCAGTAAGTATAAAAATA
Source organism: uncultured Alphaproteobacteria bacterium (assembly GCA_944391365.1). GTDB lineage: Bacteria > Pseudomonadota > Alphaproteobacteria > RF32 > CAG-239 > HGM16780. The sequence continues at coordinate 3,696 of CALXTH010000108.1, forward strand.
CTATAAATCCATAAAATACTCCCATGGTCATTTTTTTAACATATCTTTTTAGAGACATCAATATACCCCCCTTATAAAAGTATATAAAATGTAAAATCAGAGGGGATATATCCCCTCCTTCATCAGCTATTGTTTACTGGTTGTTTTCTGCTTTTGGGTGTCTAAATTAAAATCATTATGCTATTGTTATACGACGATCAGTCTGCGCCCAAATGAAGCTTGCACGCCTGTGCTTTAAGCTCATAGAGTTTTTGCAAAGCCTCGCGCGGGGTAAGGTCATCAGGATTAATACTTTCAAGCATTTCAACCAGCGGCGATGCCATGACCTCTGCCGCGGCTTCTTCCTTGTCTGCCTGCGCTTTAGCAACGGCAAACAAGGGTAAATCATCAACCAATTGTGAGATACTGCTGCTTTTGCCCTCATTTTCAAGAAAATTAAGGACTTCGGTCGCCCGCTTCAGAACCGCTTTGGGCAAGCCAGCCAGTTTGGCGACATGAATGCCGTAGCTGCGGTCGGCGGCGCCGTCAATAACTTCATGCAAAAAGACAACATTGCCGTTGAACTCTTTGACTTTCATGCAATGAAGGCTCATGTTCGGCAATTTGGATGACAGAGAGGTCAATTCGTGATAGTGAGTGGCAAACAAGGCCCGGCATTTGTTGACTTCGTGCAAATGTTCAACAACGGCCCAGGCAATGGACAGACCATCAAAAGTGGCCGTACCGCGGCCGATTTCATCCAAAATAACAAAAGAACGTTGATCGGCCTGGTTCAGAATGCTCGCGGTTTCAACCATTTCGACCATAAAGGTTGAGCGGCCGCGTGCCAGATCATCAGATGCACCGACACGGGAGAACAATTTGTTTACCACGCCGATGTGGGCGGAAGCACAAGGAACAAAAGAGCCCATTTGCGCCATAACGGCAATGATGGCATTTTGCCGCAGGAATGTCGATTTACCGGCCATATTGGGACCGGTCAGCAGCCATATTGACGAACCTTTATCAAGGCAGCAGCCGTTGCCGACAAAAGCACTGCCGTGTTCTTTTTCTATTGCCGCTTCAACAACCGGGTGACGGCCGTCAACAATCTCAAAAGCCAGGCTGTCATCAATCTGCGGACGACAATAGTTTTTTTCAACGGCAAGGTCAGCCAGCGCGGCGCCGACATCAAGCTCGGCCAGAGCTTTGGCCGTGCGAGAGATATCTTCGGCCTGGATCAGAACTTCCTGCACCAGATTATTAAACAATTCCTGTTCCATGGCGAGGGCTTTTTCCGCCGCTCCACGGATTTTATTTTCGAGCTCAGTGAGTTCCACGGTCGTAAAACGGGCGGCATTCAGTACCGACTGGCGATGAATGAAGTCTTTATTTTCCAGCATTTCCGTCGCGTATTTGCTCTGCACTTCAATAAAATAGCCAATAACATTGTTGAATTTGATTTTGAGGTTGGCAATGCCGGTGGCCGCGGCATATTTGCTCTGCAAAGCAATAATCAGTTTGTGGCTGTCATCTTTCAGCAATTTGATTTCATCCAGCGCCGGATGATAGCCGGGACGAATGAATCCGCCGTCACGCGCCAAAAGCGGCAAATCATCGGCCAGCGCTTCGCCCAGATGTTTAACCAATCCGTCATGATAGCCAAGTTTTGATATCAGGTTTTGAACGGCCTCCGGGCAATCCGGCAATATTCCGTTTTCGGCATGGCTACAGGAGGATGTCAGAAGATTTTTGATTTTGGGAATAACCGCCAGGGCAGCGCGAACAGAGGCCAGATCCCGCGGTCCGCCACGCCCCAGGCTCAGTCGGGAAACCGCACGTTCAACATCAGGACAGCCGCGCAATACTTCGCGAAAATCATTGCGGATTGTTCCGTTATTGATGAAAAACTCCACAATATCCAAACGGTGATTAATTTCTTTAATATCCAACAGCGGCGTCGATATCCGCGACGCCAGCAGACGGCCGGCCGCACCGGTAACCGTTCGATCCATAACCGAAAGCAATGAGGCACCGCGGTCGCTGCCGGTGCTTTCAAGCAATTCGAGGCTGCGGCGGGTGGCACTGTCTATTTCCATGACATTGTTTTCGAACAGTTTGACCGGCGGCTGAATACGCGGAAGTTTGCCTTTCTGGGTGGTTTCAATATAATCAATCAAAATTCCGGCAGAAACGACCTCGCCTTTTTCAAAACTGCCGAAAGCATCAAGCGTGGAAACCTGAAAAACATCCAGCAGGCGTTTGCGGGCATTATCCGCATTAAACCTTGCCTGCGGCAGAACCGTGAGTTTTTCGCGGTATTCTTTAAATATGTTGAATATTTGCGGATTTTGCAGGTAAGAATCGGCCACAATAATCTCAACCGGAGACAACCGCGCCAAAAGAGACCCCAGCACGGCGTCTTCTCCGCGCTCTTTCAGCGACAGGGTTTGGGTGTAAAAATCACCGGTCGAGACATCTATCCATGATACGCCCAGCGTATCCGTATTTTTAACCAGGCTAATCATGAAGTTGTTTTTTTTCGAATCGAGCAGGGTGTCTTCCGTTAAAGTACCGGGGGTCACCAAACGGATAACCTCCCGGCGGACGACTGATTTGGCTCCGCGTTTTTTGGCTTCTTTCGGGTCTTCGGTCTGTTCGCATATCGCAACCTTAAAGCCCTGACGAATCAGGCGGGCCAGATAGCTTTCATATGCATGAAAAGGCACACCGCACATCGGGATATCTTTCCCTTCATGGTGGCCGCGTTTGGTCAGGGCGATGTCCAGGGCTTTGGAGGCTTTGACAGCATCGTCAAAAAACATTTCATAAAAGTCGCCCATCCGGTAAAACAGCAGATAATCTTTGTGTTGTTCTTTAATCTCCAGGTATTGCGCCATCATCGGCGTAATATTTTTGCTATTATCAGTCATTATTTTCTATAAAAATTTAAGTCTCTTTAAACTTCTTGTATCATAGTATATTTTATTATACAGTCCAGTTTTTTTTACAATTTTGTGTGTGGTGCACCCATGATTTTTAAACGGCATTATGCCTTGTTTGATATTGAAAAAAGCAACCGTTTCGTGGACAGAATTTTGTTTCTGTCGCTGCCCTCTGCGCTGGTGTTTATCATGCTGGCAGCTTTGAGGCTGATTTCTCCGGCACTGGCCATTATTTCTTATATTCTGATTATGATTTTCAACACGGTTTTGTTGTTTCCGATTACTTTTGAGCTGCAACAGCTGAAAAAATATATTTCTTCGCTGGCTCAGGGTGAAAAGATTGACGGACAGGATGTCAAACTTTCAGAAAAAGAGACACAGGAAATTATTGAGGCGGTCAATGCCATGCATCGTTTTTGGGCGCAAAAGGCCGACTCTCTCGAAGCTCAGAGCATTTCGGACGCGGCGGTGCTTGACACCCTGCCCGACCCGATTATGATGATTGACCGTTCCGGGAATATCCTCGGCGCCAATTTGTCCTCGCGTAATATGTTCGGCAATAAAATCACCGATAAAAACGTGGAGAATTTGTTTTCTTCCAACAATTTTATTGACGCGGTCAACCGGGTTCTCAAAAAAGAAAGCGAATCCGAGAATCTGATTTTTTACGTTGGAGCCCCCGTTAATCAGAAATTTTATGCCCATATCAAGCAGCTTCCCTGGCAATCAAAAGGTCGCGCCGTGGCCGTGATTTCTCTTTATGATCTGACGAAAGCCATGAAAATTGAAAAGATGCAGTCGGATTTTGTGGCAAATGCCAGTCATGAGCTCCGGACGCCGCTGGCGATTATTTCGGGTTTTATTGAGACGCTTTTGACGTCTGCCAAAGACGATGCCGAAGCCAGAGAAAAGTTTTTGAAAATCATGCAGGATCAGGCCGGGTATATGTCTGCGCTGATTGAAAACCTGTTGTCTTTGTCAAAAATCGAACTCAGTCAGGATGAGCGGCCGTCAGAATCGGTTGATGTCACTCAAATTATTTCAGAAGTGCAGCAGGCCTTGTCCATCCGGGCACAGGAGAGAGAAATTGTTATCCGCACGCATGTCGAAGACGGAATCGGAGAAATTATCGGCGACCGGCAGCAGGTTAAGCAGATTGTTCAGAACCTGACGGATAATGCGATTAAATACGGTCTCAGCAAAAGCGATGTGACAATCCGGGCCAAGCTCGTCGATCAGATTCCGGCCTCAAAAAGTATGAGCGTTGCAGAAGGCAAAGCGGTTGCAATCTCAATCAACAACAAAGGGCCGAAAATTTCGCCCGAGAATCTGGCGCGGCTGACGGAGCGTTTTTATCGCATGCAGGAGCATAAAGATCTTAATATCAAAGGAACCGGTCTCGGCCTTTCAATCGCCAAGCAGATTGTTATTCGCCATCGGGGCAATATTACCGTTTCTTCAACCAATTACAGCGGAACAACTTTTACGGTTTATCTTCCTCTGGCCTGACACGACCTGAGGCACAAGCTGGCGCAGCTTGACCCGGTCAGTTAGCTGTTGAAGGATCGGGGCAAAGAAGGCGCGATGCTCAGATAGAGCTGACAGAAAGATAGAAGGCTCGGAGTTTTGCCGAGCCTTGTTTTTTGTTACCATGAAGAAAGAATACACCGAGCATCATAACGGCTGGCATGAATGTTATAATCCTGACCTCCGTGAACCATACTTATGAGATAATAGTGGGTGGTGCCGTTTTTACTGCTTGAGGACCAATAATAATCTTCTGTTAATTTTGTGCCGCCGTTTGTTAAGAGAAGATTGTTAAGTGAAAATTTGCTGTTATACATCATAAGAAGCTGGTCTTTTGTAGGTAAAGTTCCCTTAACATTATTACAAAATGTATAACTTGAACACGAACTGTTTGCTGAATTCCAAGCTAGTGATCCTAAGTCCTTCATGGCAATATAAAAATTCATCCCTGGTGCCTTAACTGCCACAACCTTGCCATTGCAATAATACAAATCGTCATGTGCTCCGTTCAAGGCCTGTTGCTGACAAGCCCCGTCTTTCCATTCATAACCACTTGAACACGTGCATTGAGTATATTTGCCGCCGCAGGCGGAACCTGTGCCACCGGCGTAGCCGGTACCGGTACAGGTGTATTGATAAGTTGAGTCACAAGAACATTCGGCATATAACCCTCCACAAGATGAACCGGAACCTGATTGTCCGGCACCATTGCAAGATTCGGTAAAACCATTTTCTCTGCAAATACTTTCTTCATCTCCACCGCAAAACCACCCGTTTCCAAACGGACATTTCACTCCGTTGCCGGGACAGCTGGTTTCAGTATATCCGAGTGCGGCACAATCCTGCACCGTGACACATTGCCCAAAAACCAAACCTGGAAAACAGGACAGACTTGTCCCGATAAGTAAAAATTTGATATTCTTCATCACACACACATCCTTCTTTTGCTATTAAAAGAGTGCTCGCACCACTAAGACGAGGTGCGAGCAGGATGTTGAGAAGCTGAATTACCGAAAACAGCTCCGATTTATTCATTCCATAACCGGAGGCTACAAAACTTATTAGACCGGCATCCTGCCCACATAAGACAGAAGCCAGCATATTGTTTTTTAAGTCGTTATGCTTAAACGACTTCGGTAATAAAGGGTTCTCACACCCTGATTGGTCTATACCGACCAACTGGGAGTAGTTTATCATAACAAACGTTAAAAATCAATATACATTTAGGTGAGAATCATGAACTTCAAATTTTCAAGGAGGGGACCATGCGGGTGGTTGTGATGAAAATGAAATTGTTTTTTAGAATCATACTCACCCGCCCTTATGGGCGACTTCTCTACTAAGAGAGGTGAATTTAGGTACAGCCTGCGGCTGTGAAGTTTTTGCCGGACCTGGATTTCTTGCGACGTAAGTCTCGCTTAGAGCTCGACAACATCCAATTCCGACTAAATTTGTTGTTTCGCGTCGTTTCACTAGCTCACAACAAAAAGTCTCATTGCGTCTCCTCAGAAAAAGCAACGTCAGTTGCTTTTTCTTTCGGCCGTCAGTC
>CALXTH010000109.1 GCA_944391365.1 uncultured Alphaproteobacteria bacterium
AAATGCGTCGGCGCTGTTTGGTGACAGCGGGTTTGGCGTGTATGACGGAATGGTCAAAGAGGGAAAAACGGTTAAGGGGATGCTGGTTAAAGGCATTGCCGCCAAGCCGCGTTCGTTTTTTGACAAGTTGGACGGCTATGCCAAAGAAGAAGGTATGGGCGGGGTTGCTTATCTGGCTTTTGCCGAAGGCGGTGTGAAAGGAATTGCCCGGATGCTGAGTGAGGCCAAGGTTGCCGAGATTAAAGCGGCATTTAGTGCCACGGACGGGGATGCAATTCTGTTTGTGGCCGGAAAGGGCGTGAAGTTTGACAAATTCAGCGGGCGGCTGCGTAATAAAGTCGGTGAGGAGCTGGGGCTGATTGATGTCAATTCTTTCAAAATGTGCTGGGTGGTTGATTTTCCGTTTTATGAAGAAAATGAGGAGACCGGAGCGGTTGAGTTTTCGCATAATCCGTTTTCTATGCCGCAGGGCGGAATGGAGGCTTTGGAAAACAAAGCGCCGCTGGAGATTCTGGCTTATCAATATGATTTTGTCTGCAACGGGGTGGAGCTGTTGTCGGGCGGTGTGCGCAATCATCAGCCGGAGATTATGTATAAGGTGTTTGAAATTGCCGGGTATGGGCATGAGGTGGTTGACAACAAGTTTGGCGGAATGATCAGTGCGTTTAAGTTCGGGGCACCGCCGCACGCCGGGTCGGCTTACGGGGTTGACCGTTTGGTGATGTTGCTGCTTGATGAGCCGATTATCCGTGATGTGATTTTGTTCCCGCTGAACGGCAAGGCGCAAGACCTGATGATGCAGGCGCCGAATGTGGTGACGGAAGAGCAGTTGAAAGAACTGCATATTAAGATTGCCGAATAGGCGGTTGTTGTAAAGAAAGAGGGCTCGGTATTTTGCCGAGCCTTTTTGATGTTTTACCATGAGGTGAGTATGGGGCGGACATAGGGGCGGTCTGATCTGGTCGTACTATATTCTTTGCCATTAGCCATACTTACGGAGCAATAGTAGTTGCAGTTACCTCTGGTGGATGACCAATATTCACCATTTTCTGTCAATTTTATTCCGCCGTTAGCAGAAAGCAAATTATTGAGAGCAGATTTGTTGTTATACATGGTAAACAGCTGATCTGTTGATGGTAGCGTTCCTTTGTTATTATTGCAGAAATTGTAATTTTTACAACCACTGTCAGCATCATCCCAATACATATATCCCAAATCTCTCATCGCAACATAAAAATTCATTCCCGAAGTTTTAACGGCAACTACCGAGCCATTACATTTATAGACATTCCCATCAGGTCCATTTAGGATTGCTTTCTGACAATTCCCGTCTTTCCATTCATATCCGCTGGCACAGGTACATTGAGTATATTTGCCACCGCAGGCAGAGCCTGCGCCACCGGCATAGCCGGTGCCCGTGCAAGTCAAAGTGAACCCATATTCATCACAGAATTTTTGTTTGCACTCTTCTTCATTTGCACCCAAACATGCCCATTTGTTCCCAAATGGACATTTGACGCCTTTGCCGCCATTGCAGGAGTTTTCGGTATAACCCAAAGCTTCACAATCCTGCGTGGCAACACATTGAGCATTAACAGTTAAAGGAATAAAGGACAAACTTGTCCCTAAGAGTAAAAATTTGATATTATTCATGACACACCTCTTTAATGATACAGTTTCATACAAAGAAAAGTATATCATAATTAAATTTTATTGTAAATTATAAATTCAAAATAAAAACTGAAATTTTGACAAATAAAAAATCCCGTATTCTTAAAACACAGGACTTTTCTCTGTAGAGGCACAAGGCGCACGCAGTGCGTTCCAAGTCCCTATCCTTCCACAGCTAACCGATCAGGTCAAGCTGCGCCAGCTTGTGCCTCAGCTTCCCCGTTTGTGCAAATTTTCCGTCGCTCTATGAAATTTATTATTTACAACATTTTTCTTTTCTGATATAATGAGAGTCGTGGAGATAATTGTAGATTGTAAAGGTGATATTATGATGATGTTCAGACCGATACTTTTTGTATCCTGTTCATGCGTGGCTCTTTTTGCCGCTCATGGATTTTCCGACGCGGCTCAAACAGCCTCAAAACTTCCTTCCTCTTCCTTATTGATTGCTGACTATGACGGGGCTTCCGGGATCTCATCTATCTACACATCCGGGATGGAAAGCCTTTTCCTCCCTTCATACACACACCGCCCGGAATCCCCGTCGCCTCTATCTGATTTAACACAACAAACGAACCATGAAAAAAACTCTGTCATTGCGAGGAGGACTTCGTCCGACGAAACAATCCATAATAAAAACAAATTAGCAATACTTTCCTCCCCTATAGATATAGGGGAGGTTAGGAGGGGTGTGATTAATTCTGATACAGTTAATCAGCACTCACCCTCCCTGTCCCTCCCTATACAACAGGGAGGGAACCCTCGAACAAACCTCGTGCAGCTTGTATCGGTCTGCTTCATTACCGACGCGGGGAATTGTCGGGGTGATGAGTATGATTACGGCGGGGCGAATACCCCGGACGGAAGTTCCGGCGGGACACCGGGCGGTGGTGGTTCATCCGGCGGTAATAACGGAAACGGCGATGACCCAGAATGGGAATTGGATAATAAGGAACGGTGCAACAAAGAGGGATATGTGACAACAAAATGTAATTCGGTTGAAAATCCGGTCAATTATTGTCCTTATGATGGTTCTTATTTTGAAAAATGTGTTTGCAAGCCGGGGTTGGTGACCTGCACCAAACCTTATTATGGCGTTGGGGAAAGTTGCGGCGGGAAATATGCCTCCTGCCAGCTGGATAACGCCAGAGCCTGCAAAGAAGACGGCTATACCCAAACCGGCTCTTGCAACTCGGTTCAAAACATCAACAAACGCTGCCCGTACGACGCCAATTATTTTGACAAATGTGTCTGCCGGTCAGACCTTTATACCTGCTCATCGCCGTTACAGGGTGTCGGCACCGCCTGCGGTGGTAAATATGCCAACTGTAAATGCCCGAGTTCGTATAGTTCCTGCTCCTGCGGAAAAGCTTCCGGTGCCTCATCCTGCACCTGGGGCGGGACAACCAAATATTCATCATGCAAAAGCTGCAACTCATCTTCAAGTTCTTCGTCATCTTCAAGTAGTTCCTCAGGTGGGGGCAGTGCATCCAAATATTGTGGCGGAGGATGTTGCACATGCACCAAAAGAGGAAGTCCGGGACCTGGTGACAATTTCCATAAGCCTTGCCTTACCTGCATAAAAACTGGAACATCTTCTCGTTGTTCTGATTGCATCTGTTCTTGCTACTGACCTTATATCAACGCCAAAAGCAGCCTCCGCCGGAAGCTGCTTTTGCTGTCATATTAATTCTGCTCTCCTAAAAACAATCATTATTTTGTCTCCTTCATTCAATCAGCCTAACCGGCCATAGCTTAAGACAATAATTTGGAAAAAACTCTCCGCATCACAAAACCGAAACAAAAGAAACACTGAAGAATATCCCTGTTTCCGATACAATCTGCACGCAGTGCATTTCTTTGCCCCTATCCCTCAACAGCAATCGACCGGATCAAACGGCGCCCGTTTGTCGACCTGCCTCAGATCGCCGATGGGGTAAAGCGGCCTCAGCTTCCGCACCACAAAAACGCGGACAAACAAAAAAAGACCGGAAAACATCCCTGCTCCCGGCCTTTCATCAATCTTCGCTCTGAAAAAAATTATTTCAACTTCTTTTCTACGAACTCTTCATGCTTTTTGGACTTCTTGTCATATTTCTTCAAAGACAACTTTTCCGGATGAGTTCTCGGATTCTTTTCAGCAAGATAAAATGTACCTGTACCGGCGGTGCTTTCCAATTTTACTTTAACTTTTACTGCTTTTGCCATTTTTCCATTTTCTCCCGGCCTTCCCAAACACGCCGACATTCTCTCAGAGACAACGCCGCCGCCCTTTACAGGCCATTTTTAAAGATTACAAAACTAACATTTAGGCGTACTATACACATTTCTGCACGATTGTCAAGAACCTTTTTCAAATTCCCTGACGATTCGCCACACATTCCACCCTTTGGGCTATTGTGCCGCCATAGCCCGGTTGGCATCAATCCGTGAAATCAGCAGTTCCTGCGCAATATCCAAATCGACCTTGCGATCCGCCCGGTCTTCTTTAAAACAGGTTTCAGGCTCCTCTCGGGTTAAAACGGTCAACAAATTGTCCGTATCTTTCACCCGGTAAAAACAAATATCCGGAACCAGACCGATATTATTCAAAGGTTTCCCCGACGGTGTAAAATAATAAGCATTGGTCAAAAGCATTTTGTTGTTATCCGGTAAGTCAATCACATTCTGCACTGTTCCTTTGCCGAATGTTCCGGTTCCAAGCACCGCGGCCACACCCTGCTCCTGCAGAGCTGCCGCCAGAACTTCCGCCGCTGAAGCCGTTCCGCCGTCAACCAGCACAATCATCGGAACATTTTTCACCAACAAATCCTCATGCGCTTTATAATACGCGCTGGAATCAGCCTTCCGTCCCTTGGTTGAAACAATAATCCCCTCATCAAGGAACAAATCCGCCACCTCAATGGCCCCGCTCAGGGAGCCGCCCTGACTCATACGCAAATCAAGAATAATCCCCTCAACCTGCTCCCGGTATTGAATCACCGACTGGGTAATATTGGCGGCCGTAAACTTCGTCAGCGTATTAATCTTGATATACAACACCCGCCCGTCCAGCATCCGCGCCGCATATTCGCGACTGAACTGCGTCAGCCCACTTTCATCCTGCAACAAATCCGAATAATATTTTGAATTCTTGTCCAGTTTTTTGAACGCCGCAATCAACATCCGGTCAACCGCTTCAAAATCCTTTTGCTTAATAACCGGAGACGCTTTTGTCGCGGTTTTCAGCATTTTGAGCGTCAGCTTTGCCCAAGCCTGTTTGTTGTCGTTAAAATAGTCGGGCTTCATCAGGCTTTTATAAATTCCTGACTTATAATAAAGGGTTACCCGGGAACCATCATCCGCCACCCGAACATTTTTATCCATCGTCTGCAACCCCTGCATCGCCCAAATCGCAAACTGCGACATCGGCACATTACCAAGATATTCATCCTGCACAGTCTGATAAACGGCTTCCAACAAAGTCTGACTGTCGGCCGCCGCCGGACGCGCCCAAAAACAGCACAACCACGCCAAAATCAAAAATTTCAAATGTCTCACAATCATACCCGCCTCATAAAACTAACCTGAGTTTATCATAAAACGCCCGTTCCCGGACATCAAGCGCTTTAATACCATAATCCACCGTTAACCATCGAGCTCCAAAACCAACGGCGTATGGTCTGAAGGTTTCTCCCCCAGCCGCGGCGACTTGTCCACATAACAATCAACCAAAGCGTCAACGGCTTTCGGCGACAACAGAAAATAATCGATTCGCATACCCCAGTCGGCATTCAGCGCGTTTCCGGAATAATCCCAAAAAGTATACCCGGTTTCATCCGGGTGCTTCACCCGATAAGCATCGTACCACCCCTGATACAGCACCGCCATAAACCGCTGGCGGACTTCCTCCCGGCACAAAGCATTATTGCGAAACGCCGCCGGATCATACACGTCATTATCTGTCAAAATCACATTATAATCCCCGCCGAGCACCACTTTTTTGCCGCTATCCAAAAGTTCCCGCGTATGCTGATAAAAAGCCTCCATCCACCGCAGCTTATATACAAATTTGGAGTCATCATCCGGATTGTTATACGGCGGATTCCCATTGGGCAGATAAATTGCCGCCACAATCAGCTCCGCCCCGTCAACATCAAGAACCGCTTCCAGATAACGGGCATTTTCATCTTCGAACCCTGGCAGCCCTTCCCGGACAGACTTGATTTTATAACGGCTGAGCACCGCTACACCGTTGTAACTCTTCTGTCCCAACATCCGGATATCATACCCGGCCAGTTGAAGATCAAACCGCGGAAAATCATTAAATTCACACTTAATCTCCTGCAAGAGCACCACATCTGGAACCGCCTCCCCCAGCCATTTCAGCAGATTCGGCAGCCGCGCATTAACCGAGTTTACATTATATGTTGCAATTTTCATCTGTTAACCTTTATTAAATTTTAGCCCGCTATACTTCAAAATAATATCAGAAAAAAGGAAAAATGCAATGGAACTTGCAACTTATGCGACCACCGCGCAAAACAGCCGCGGCCGTCAGTATCCAGACTTTCCCAACATCAACCGCTCACCGTTCCAGCGCGACCGGGACCGCCTGATTCATTCCGCGGCATTTCGCCGTCTGGATGGTAAAACCCAGGTTTTCGCCTATCATGAAGGCAAAAACTACCGCACCCGCCTCACCCACAGCATTGAGGTATCGCAAATTCCCCGCACCCTGTGCAAAAGCCTCGGCCTGAACGAAGAACTCGGTGAGGCCGTCGCCCTGGCTCACGACCTCGGACACTCCCCCTTCGGCCACGCCGGCGAACGGGCGCTTCAAAACGCCATGAAAAAATTCGGCGGTTTTGACCACAATGTCAATTCGTTGAAAATCATGACCAAACTTGAGACCCGCTATCCTGAATTTCCGGGACTCAACCTCTCATGGGAAACCATCGAATCAACCGTCAAACACAACGGTCCGGTCAACAAAATTATCGCTCCTTACCTCAAAAAATTCAACAAAAGTTTCGACCTTGACCTGCAACATTACCCGGCCTTGGAAGGACAGGTTGCCGGCATAGCCGACGACATCGCCTACAACAATCATGACATCGACGACGGCTTCCGTGCCGGCTTTTTTTCAATAAACGACCTGCGCGCTCTTCCGTTCATGGATGAAATCATCACAACCTTTCTCAAAAAATACCCAAATTGCGCCGACAACCCCAGCCTGGTAATTTACAACGTCACCCGCAGCATGATCACCCGGATGATTTTCGACGTCATGGAATTTTCCGCGGCCAACCTCCGCCGCCACAATATCCGCACACCGGAAGATGCCAGACGACATCCGGGATTCATCATTGGCTTTTCCGCAAAAATGCAAAATGAAATCAAACAACTGCGCTCATTTCTTAAAGAAAACTTTTATACCGCCACACCGATTGCCCGCATGGATATGAAGTCTCAAAGACTGGTTGAAGAACTCTTCGCCCTGTTTATGGACAATCCGAAACTTCTCCCACAGGAAGAACGTTCCCGTCTTCCCGCATCGCTCAAAGACCGTGATACGGCAGAAATCATTTGCGACTACATCGCCGGCATGACCGATGTCATGGCCATAGAAGAGCACCGAAAATTATTTAACCCATCATCCAGATTTTAAAAAGCTGGTAATAAATTATAAATCTTTAAACACTATACTGTCCTTAAAATTGATTCGTAAACACAGGAAGATCAAAAATGTTTCAAGAATTTCCGGATGATAATCTGAACAGCAGTTTCTTAAGCGAACGGCGGCAGAAAATCGCAGAAGAAAGCGTCTTTAACATTGAAGAACGCAAAAATGACCTGCGCCGCTCCAAAAGCGTTTTCATCGGCGCCGTTTCCGGTCTGGCACTGGCCGGCATTGTCGGCTGGTTTGCTCTTTCGCCGCGCTATGCCGGAGAAACACCGACAGAAATTCCGACCATCCGCCGGCCGCAGACAGCCGTAAAAGTCCTGCCGGAAAATCCGGGCGGAATGGAAATTCTCAACCAGGACAAAAGTGTCTATGACGTTATCGACAATGCTGACACCGCAGCACCCCATGTTGAAAGCATTTTGCCGCCGCCGGAACAGCCGATTATGCCGGAGATAAAACCGGCCGCGGACTCTCAGCCGGCTCCGACCTCAACGGCCGCCCAAACTCAGGCCATTGAAGAAGAAACCGTTGTCGCCTCGGCACCGGTCAAAGCCCCGGTCGAAGTCAAAGCCGTCGTTAATGAAGAACCTGAGGTAAAACTGCCGACAATCAAAGAAGCCGCACAAAAACAGGCTGAAACGGCTCTCAAAGCCAAACCGGTCAAAGCCGCCGCTTTGCCGGCCGCCTCCGGACAACCTGTTGCCGCCGTCTCAAAATCAACGGCCGGCCTGCTTGATAAAATGGCCCGCGAAAAACCGGCAGATGCTCCTCGTCCGACCGCTTCGGCCACACCGGCCGCAAAAGGCAGCTGGATGGTGCAGCTGATGTCCTCACCAAATCAAAAAGCCGTAACCTCAGCCTGGAATGGCCTGGTCAAAAAACATTCTGCTCTGTCCGGCGAACATCATGAAATTGAAACCGCAGACCTCGGCGCCAAAGGAACATATTACCGCCTGCTGGCCGGAAACTTTTCAGAACGCGCCGGAGCCGACAAACTCTGCAATACCATCAAGAAACAGGGCGGAACCTGCATTGTAAAGAAAAAATAACATGAGTATCACCGGCATTATACTGACTTTTCTCCCGGCCATGATCGCCATCATCGCCCACGAGGTAGCTCATGGCTGGGTAGCTTGCCGGCTGGGGGATGAAACGGCAAAAAACGCCGGACGTTTGTCTCTCAATCCCTTAAAACATATCGACCTGTTCGGCACAATCGTCTTACCGGCAATCCTGATTCTGTCAAAAATAGGCATTGTCTTTGGCTGGGCCAAACCGGTTCCGGTCAATTACGGAAATTTTTCCAAACCGCGCCGCGATCTGGTCTTGACCGCTTCGGCGGGCATTCTGATGAATCTGTGGCTGGCATTGGTTTCAGCGCTTCTTTTGTATCTGAGCTCATTTATCCCGGCGCTTTATCTTCAGGGAATCATAAGCCTGTTCCTGTTGAACATGGTTGTCATGAATATTCTGCTGGCCGTCTTCAACATCATCCCGATTCCGCCGCTGGACGGCTCCAAAATACTCTTCGGTTGGATAGACGCCCCGTGGGCACAAAGATATGTTAATGCAGAACAAAGCGGAATGGCCGCGCTGGTCATCCTGATTTTTATCTTACCTGTTCTTGGAAATTATGCCGGACTTGAGCTAAACATCATCGGAAGTTTTATCCTGAAAACAACAGCCGCTTTGGTATCCTTTCTGGTTTAAATAGAGCAACACATGAGCACAAAACCCGTTCTCGCTGCAATTTTATCCGTCTCCTCAACATCTTTGACCGATGATGAAAAACACTTTTTTGCTCAAACCAACCCGCTGGGTATTTCTCTGTTCAACCGCAATATCAACACCCCCGCTCAGCTGAAAGCCTTAATAAAAGAAATAAAAGAAACCATCGGCCGCCCGGATGTTCTCATTGCCATTGACCAGGAAGGCGGACGCGTCCGCCGCCTCAAAGAACCGGACTACCCCTCCTATGCCGGTCAACAGACCATCGGCCGCCTGTATACAGAAACCTCTCCGGAAACCGCCAAAGAAGCCTGCCGTCTCCATGCCGCTCTGATCAGCCAAGACCTGCACAGTCTTGGAATCAATCTCAACTACGCCCCGGTATTGGATTTATGCCATCCGGACACCTCTCCGGCTCTGAGCAGCCGCTGTTTTTCATCTTCTCCGGACATCTGTGCCGACCTCGGCGGCATAATGGTTGAAACCTATCTGAACAACAACATCATCCCCTGTATCAAACATCTCCCCGGACACGGCCGCGCCGTCACCGACCCTCACCTGAACCTTCCCGTGGTAACCGCTCCGCTGCAAGAACTTGAAGCAGATTTCGCCCCTTTCAAAAAATTAAAAAACACCCCCTGCGGCATGACCGCCCACATCGTCATTTCAGCCATAGACCCTGAGACCCCTGTCACTCAAAGCCCCGCAGCCATCCGCTTCATCAGAAACAATATCGGCTTTAACGGCTTCCTGATCTCTGACGCACTGGACATGCACGCCCTGAAAGGCACCATGGCTCAAAAAGCACAAACCACCCTGAATGCCGGCTGCGACGCCGTCTGTTATTGCGGCGGAAACCTCGCCGAAATGCGTCAAATCGCCGATACCGGACTTTTTCTGAGCGAAAAAGCGCTTGAACGCTTCCAAAAACTCACCAAAATTTTTCAAAATCCCGTTGCTCCGGTGCCAACCTTGCCCAAAGAAAATATCACAAAATATCAAGAACTTATCGGAAAAATAATCCCGTATGAAGAAACCTACGACTCAACCGAAGTTCTCTTCCGGATGACCCGCTGAAATAAAAAAACATCCCTGACTTCAAATAGTTATAGCTTTTTCTTTTAAAGTATGTTAAAATAAAGCATAACCCGGAAAAAGGGAGAAAGCTATGAACATATCCGCTACTAGAAAAGTATCCGGTTCTTCAGGCAGCAGCAAACGGGTCACACGCCCCGGAATAAACGAAGTCAGCTACTCCGCCGCTGCTCAGGAACAGCATGTTGAAACCATCGACGCCTCAAACAAAGTATCCGTCAATGTAGATTCCCGCGGCCGCGACCACGAGGAAGAATACCACCACGCACCGCAACACCCTCCCGTTCAGGAAGACATCTCCTCCGGCCGCAGCCTGATAAAAGGCTCGCTTGAAACCCTCAATACCGCCGAAATTCAGGAAGAAGCCTCCCCGTCGCAAAACCGCAATCAAAAAATAAACGTCTACGGCGCCAATCAGAATCTGTATGATAAAGAAGAAAACGCCGAACTCGACAAGTTCTATAACGAAAACTATGTCAAACATCTCTATGAAAACAACACCCCGCCGGACGACATTGATGAATTAATATAACAACGGCTTTCCCCGTCCGCCGTACATATTTTCGCTGCAACAAAACGTAACATTTGCCCCAAAACCGCCCCGGCGCCACCGTTGCCCTATTTATAAAGAAAAATTTTTTCCGGAACTTTTATTCTCTTTGTTTCAAAATATTTCAACCGCTATCCCTTGCCGGACAAAGCTCCTCCGGCCTCTTAACCTTTTGAAAACCTTTTCGTAACAATAAAAAATTTCATTTGTTTTGCCTGAGCGGATTTTCTCCCCTACCCTGAAAACATCATTCAACGAAAAAGGAGAAAACAATGAAAAACGGAAAAAATTTTACCCTTGGCGAATACGTCATCTTAAAAAAGCCTGATAAACTCACCGTCGGCGACAACGTCCGCATTTCCGACTTCTGCCGCATCTCATCCGAATGCCGGATCGGCGACGACTGCGAAATCGCCACCGGCACCTACATTTCCGGCGGCAGCGACAAATACAAATTCACCATGGGCAGCTGCTCCAGCCTCGCCGCCGGCGTCCGTATCTGGCTCTCCAGCAACGACTATGTCAACGAACTCATCACCCATTCTCTGCCCGAAGTCAAAGAGATCGAAGGAGACGTCACCATGGAAAAATATACCGGCATCGGTACCAATTCCGTCGTCATGCCCGGCAATCACATCCCGGAAGGCGTCAGCATCGGCGCACTGAGCTTTGTGCCCTCCGGCTACAAATTTGAACCCTGGACGGTTTACGCGGGCCGGCCGATTCGTCCCATCAAAAAGCGCAACCGGGAAAATGTCCTGAACACCCTGCGCAAACTCGGCCGCATTTAATTCAGTCACCCCCAATCATCAAAGGAGAAACACATGTGTGGAATCACCGGTTACATCGGCAGCAAAAATCCCGTGGAATTTCTGTACCGCGGCCTCAAAAATCTTGAATACCGCGGATACGATTCGGCGGGAATAGCCCTGGGCACAACCACCCCTGACAACCTGACCGTTATCAAAGCCGTGGGAAAACTTGTCAATCTTGAAAAGAAACTAACCTCTGTTGCAACCTCAACCGGCTTCAACCGGGGCATCGGACACATCCGCTGGGCAACCCACGGCAAAGCCACGCTCGAAAACGCCCACCCGCACACCGCATTGAGCGGACGTCTGGCCATTGTTCACAACGGTATTATTGAAAACAACAAAGACTTAAAACAAAAACTTCTCGCCAAAGGTTATGTTTTCAGCTCTGAAACCGATACGGAGGTTATCGCTCACCTGATTGCCGATTCGCTGCAAAACGGTCTTTCGCTCCGCCGGGCTGTAAGACAGGCTGTCAACCAGCTCCATGGATCTTATGCCCTGGGCATCATCTCCGCCGACAATCCCGATAAACTCATTGCCACCCGCAGCCGGGCGCCGCTGATTATCGGTTCGGCCGAACACGGAAACTTCATTGCCAGCGACATTCCCGCCCTGCTCGGTTCAGCCGGCGCCACCCTCAACCTCAATGACGGAGAAC
>CALXTH010000110.1 GCA_944391365.1 uncultured Alphaproteobacteria bacterium
CAGTTGGCCGGTATGCGCGGTTTGATGGCAAAACCGAACGGTGAAATTATTGAACAGCCGATTATTTCCAACTTTAAAGAAGGTTTGACTGTGCTTGAGTATTTTAACTCGACTCACGGTGCTCGTAAAGGTTTGGCGGATACGGCTCTGAAAACGGCGAACTCCGGTTATCTGACCCGTCGTTTGGTCGACGTGGCGCAGGATGTCGTGGTGACGGAGAGTAATTGCGGTACCGAGCGCGGTATTATTGTTCGTCCGGTTGTTGACGGCGGTAATGTCATCGTTTCTATCGGCGAGCGTATTCTGGGCCGTACCATTCAGGAAGATATTGTTCATCCGGAGACCGGCGAAGTTCTGGTTAAGAAAGGTAAGCTGATTGATGAGAACGATGTTGAAGTTGTCGAGGCTGCCGGGGTTGAACAGGTTAAAATCCGTTCTGTCCTGACCTGTGAAGCTGAGCATGGTGTTTGTGCGGCCTGTTATGGTCGTGATCTGGCCCGCGGGACGCCGGTTAATATCGGTGAGGCTGTTGGTGTTATTGCCGCGCAGTCTATCGGTGAACCCGGTACCCAGCTGACGATGAGAACCTTCCATATCGGTGGTGCGGCGTCGAAATCGGCCGAGCAGGCTTCGGTCGAAGTTCCGTTTGCCGGTGTGTTGAAGCTGGATAATGCTCATATCGTGACCAATTCGGAAGGGCATGGGCTGATTTTGTCCCGTAACTGCGAAATTGTCATTCAAGACGCAAACGGTCGCGAGAAATCACGTCACCATGTTCCGTACGGAACGAAGATTTTGGTTGCCGAAGGCGCCAAGGTCAAAAAAGGACAGAAGGTTGCCGAATGGGATCCGTTTACTATTCCGGTTATTACCGAAAAAGCTGGTATTGTTGATCAGGTTGATCTGATTAATAATTTGTCGGTTAAGGAATCCGTCGATGAGACAACCGGTATTGTCTCCAAAGTGGTTATTGACTGGCGTTCAAATTCAGCAAGTTCCAATCTGAAGCCGAGCATTATGCTGAAAGACAAGAAAGGTAATTATGTGACCTATGATAACGGCAAGGAAGTTCGTTATTATCTGTCGGCCGATGCTATTCTGACCGTTGACAACGGGGCTGAAGTTCAGGTTGGTGACGTTATTGCGAGAATCCCGAGAGAAAGCTCCAAAACCAAGGATATTACCGGTGGTCTGCCGCATGTGGCCGAGTTGTTCGAGGCCCGCCGTCCGAAAGATCCGGCTATTATTTCCGATATTGACGGGGTGGTTGAGTTTGGCAAGGATTATAAAGCCAAACAGCGGATTACCGTGGTTCCGGCCAAGGGTGAGCCTTTGGAATATCTGATTCCGAAAGGGCGTCATCTGGTGGTTCAGGAAGGCGATGTTGTCAAGAAAGGCGATATGCTGGTTGAGGGTACACCGGCGCCGCATGATATTCTGCGCGTTCTGGGTGTTGAAAAACTGGCCGAATATCTGGTTAAGGAAGTGCAGGATGTTTATCGTCTGCAAGGTGTGAAGATTAACGACAAGCATATTGAAGTTATTGTTTCACAGATGCTGAAGAAGGTTGAGGTTACCAATCCGGGCGATACAACGTTCCTGATCGGCGAGCAGGTTGACCGTGATATCTTTGAGGCTGAAAATGCCAAAGTCGAGGCGGAAAACGGCAAGCCGGCAACGGCGGATCCGGTTCTGCTGGGTATCACCAAGGCTTCGTTGCAGACCAAGTCCTTTATTTCGGCGGCATCCTTCCAGGAGACGACCCGTGTTCTGACCGAGGCTGCGGTTGAAGGCAAGGTTGATGATTTGACCGGCTTGAAAGAGAATGTTATCGTTGGTCGTCTGATTCCGGCCGGTACCGGTGTCGTTCTTCGTTCCCTGCGTCGTGTTGCGGCTCAGAATGACAAGGAGATACAGGAACTGAAAGCCGAGGAAGAAGAAGCCAAAAAACTCGGTTAGACAGATATTTTGTCTTTGTCGCGTTTTTTGTAAGGGGAAAAGCACCATTATTTTTGGTGCTTTTTCTTTGGTCGTTATGATGTCTGTTCCGATGATAAAAAAACTTGATTTTTTTGTGTTTGCGGTGTAAAAACAGAAGTATAAATCTATTATTTTGTTATATTATGGAAAATAAAAATGAAAGTGTTCGTCCGAAGAACAGTAAGGCGGCACATGAGCAGTTGGTATTGGATGCTGTTCAAAAGATTATTGGGTCAGCTCACTATAATGGTCCGTTGATTATTTTTGATGTGCGAGACAAAAGTCTTGTCAGCAAAGAAATTGACAGAAACTTGCGGAAGTCGTTGATTGCCATGGTGGCGGATTATATCGGTCATTTTGAGCAGATGAATTCGTTGATTCTGGCGGATGACTATCGTGATATTCGCTTTTATGCCAACCGGGATATTTGTGAGATTCTGAGCGGAAAGTATGAGGATTTGCGTTGGGCTTCGGTTTTGATGAATGTCAGACATTTTCTTCCGATGGCTCGGCATTTTGAAGAAGTTCATGGTGTGACGGCAGCTTCTCATTGTGCAACACAGGGGTATTGTTTTACGCTGTTGGAGATGAATTCGGTTCCGTTGTCTTATCTTTTGCATAACGGAGAGCGGCTTTACGGAGTTGAGAACTATTTGCCGGAAGTGTTGTACTGGGTGATGGAGACGTTGATTGACCGGAATATGTATTATCCGCGGATTCATAATGATCGCAAAAGTTGGCACGGATTGTCCGCGCGGACGGTTCCTCATCCGCGGATGTTGGATTTTCAGCAAGTTTGGCATAAGTTGTTGCCGGTGAAGTGAGTAAAAAAAGCGTTTTGTGGGCGAAAGTATGCTCATAAGGCGCTTTTTTTTGTAACAAAAAGTTCATAATTTTAGGGCTTGCGGCGACTCGGTTTTTATGATATAGTTAATAATGTAAACAGTATTATTAACAAAAAATTATTATTATATTATGGAAACTAAAAATTTGGCAAACAGCGTTAAGAAAAGTGTAAAAAAAGTTGCAAGAAAAGCTAATCCTAAAAGGATTATGCGTAAAATTCAGGAAGACAGGGCAATGTTTTCAGATTTTGATGTTCTTGCAGATTTTTATTCATCTCCAGTTTGCTGTTAGTCTTTAAGTAGAAAAAAGAAAGGCTTTTCCTTTGAAAAAAGGAGAGCCTTTCTCTTTTTTGGGGGGAGAGGTTATCCTCCACATACACTTTGTGCATAGGCGTTGCATTCATTTGCTCCGGATGTATACTTTCCATATACAACATCTCTATCTCCCAGATAGGAATTAGTGTTACAATCGTATCTTTTTTTTGTGCAATGTACTATGTAGTTATTATGTTTACTTCCAGGGACAAATCCTCCATTGGGATCACTTAAGCAGTAGCCGCTTCCTCCTTTGATATATTCGCAACTATTTCCCCCGCCGGAGCTTGAGTTGGAAGAAGAACTTGGCGGCGGGCAGGAAGAGCAGCAGGTTCTGTAGCCGCCGCAGCCGTCCGAGCATGAATAAGTTCCGCAGGAACAGCCGGTTTCGTTGCTGTATGGGGTGCAGCAGCTTTTGCAGCTTG
>CALXTH010000111.1 GCA_944391365.1 uncultured Alphaproteobacteria bacterium
GCAATTGAGACGGACGGCAGCCCGGCCAAAGTCAGAGTCAGTATCAACGGTCAGCCTCCGGCAGACTTAACATTGAATGTCCGGCTGGAGGCTCTGCCCAAAGAGATTAATACCCGGGAGCCGCTCAGCCTGCAGGTCAAAATATCTTCACTGGTTGAGGGTAAAGCTGCTTTTCGGATAATCAGCTTTAACGGCCGGCCGATAGAAGCCCCTTCGGCTGAAACGGCACCGGTTCAATTTTCCAAAGGCGGGGTGTTTCCGGTGGCTACCGCGCCGGTAAGATTAAGCGCCGCCATAGAACATTTGGCCGGACAACTTGACCTTTCCTCTGCGGAAGTCAAACAGATAACCAACCTGTTGCCAAATGCAGAACTGAATTTTATCCCCCCAAAAACCAACCGGACACCAACATCAAACCAACCTGAAACCATACAATTTTCACCGGCAACGACCCCAGAACAACCAACTCGACCTGGTAATGTTTTGGAAAATTTTATCCAAAATATAAAAAATATTATAACTTCGGATCAACCCCCGCAGGCTAAAGCGCAGGCTCTGATTGAGGCTTTTTCCGGACTGACCGGCACACCGCTTCCGGCCAAAACCGTTTCTTATCCGCAAAGCACAGTATTAAGCACCCCGTTGGGAAATCTTTACCCGGAAACGGCAGTCAAGCTGCCTGAAAGCCTTGTTTTTGAAACCGGAATTAAAGACGTGGTCATCAGGCCTGAAGCCGGGTTGAAAGAACTTTTGGACAGCCGCCTGTGGCACGAAACGGCCTCTTTGCCATCTCTGTCGTCTGTGTTGGAGGCTCCGTCGGCTCGTCCGGCCGCTCCCGCTGCGGATGACACGCTATTCGCCATTCTCAGGTTGCTGAGGGGAGGGGACAATAATATGCTTCAGCAGCTAAACAACAAAATTCCGGATCCCGGCCGCAAAGATTTTATTTCAAATTTGGTAAACTTTGTAAAAGCCGGCCGCAGCCACGATATTTCAGACTGGCTGGGCAAAGCGCTGACAGCCGAGCTTGGCGCAACCTCGGCAGAAGGCGTCGAGACACTGAACCGCCTGAATAATTTTGTGCAAAACAGCACGCGGGAAATCGGTTTGTGGCGCATGGTTGAAATTCCGGTTATGAGCGAAGCCGGAATTCTGGGCATCAGGCTCGCGGTCAAACGTCAGTCCCCGGAAGATGAAGAACCCCGGGAAAAAACGGATAAACGTCCCCGGGGCGGCACCCGTTTTGTTATAGACAGCAGTTTCACCCGGCTCGGAAAATTTCAGTTCGACGGCATTTCTTTTGAACATCAACGTCGTTTTGACCTGATTATCCGTACGGAAAAATATCTGGATGATGACCTCTGTACAAATATTATGAGACTGTTCAAAACCACGCTGCATGCTCAGGATTATAGCGGTGTCATAAAAATAAACCGCAGGGAAAGTTTTATCAAACCGTGGGAAGAAGAGTTGCCTCAAAATGGTGTTAAAGGAGGAATTTTGGTATGACACAAACATATACACAAGATTCTTTAGGGTATTATAAGATATTAAACTTAAATATTAAAGCAACAGATGAAGAAATAAAAATAAATTACCGTAAAATGGCAAAAAAATGGCACCCTGATTATAATAAAGCCCCAGATGCCATGGAGGTTTTTCAAAAACTTTCCGTTGCTCATGATATTTTAAGTGATGCCAAAAAACGCCTGACCTATGACTTGGCCTGTATTGCCCATAGTCGTGAAAATTTCCCTGATATCTTTGCCTTAAAGGTTTATCCAAACCAAAAAGGTGAAGAAGATATTTCTGTCCGCAGTCTTGTCCAACAACAGATTACCGGCCGGCTTATTAACTATAAAATAGAAGATAAGGCTTTGATTTGCAATAATAAAGAGGCAGTGAAGGCCGCGCTTAAAATCTCTTTGCATAACTGGGTGTTGGGGTGGTGGTCTCTCAAAAGCTTTTTCAAAGTCCCCGGCATATTGCGCCGAAACTATAAAAATGTAAATGAAAATCAATATGATAGCTTGGCTGTACTCATTCATAATGCTTTGGCTTATGAACAGGAACATAAATACGCCCAGGCTTATGGCTGCGCCGCCCAGGCTTGGGAATTTGCCTCCCCGGAACAAAAAGAGCTGCTGGAAAAGTTTATGAAATCTCTGCCCGGAGGCAAAGAGACCGGCGTATTGCCGCGGCCGGCTTGGAATTATGTAAAAATTCAGAAAATTCAGTTGGTTGCCCCGGTGTTTTTAGGCCTTTGCTTAATATTTTATGTTCTGGCCGGTTTAAGCCGATACAGCGGCTGGCTGAGTAAAGATGAGACCTGGCACTATTATCAGGAAGTCCGTCATTGGCGGGGCGGAAGCAGTGTTGATGATATGGTCGTCGCCAAAATCATGGATATCCGCGTTGACCTGAATACGCTCAATATGCTGTACCATGTCCGAAAAGGAAGAGATATTGCGGTCATGTATGGCCCTTCGGACAAATTTGACCGGCTGACAACCCTGCCGGAGGGAAAAACCGTCCGCGTCACCGGCATAAGCCCGGACAAAATTTGGATGCGGGTCATGCTGGACAACGGAGATATGGGCTTTGTCCATAGTGAAACCCTTGAAGAGGGGATCGGTTTGCCAATCCCCCCTGACAGTAAAATCTATACCGGCCAAAGATAAAACCTAATAATCCACCAACGCCGGCCGAGCATAGCCGTAGGTGAGGTCGTGCCAACCGCGGTCCACAAAGCCATGAACCATATCCATGACGTAGTAGTCGTCGCTGGTGGTGCCTTGGTAGCTATATCTGGTAGATGACCAATAATAATATTCTTCTCCAAATTTTGTACCGCCATTTGTCGAAAGTAAGCTGTTGAGTGATGATTTATTATTGTACATGGTAACAAACTGGTCTGTAGAAGGCAGATATCCTTTTAAATTACCACAGAACGAGTAATTCTGACAGCGGTTGTTCGCATCGCCCCAATACATAACCCCTAAATCCTGCATAGCAACATAGAAATTCATTCCACTAACTTTAACGCCAACAACTTTGCCATTACAATAATATAGATCACCATGAGCGCCATCACTTATTTTGGGTTTACAACTATTATCTTTCCACTCATATCCGCTTGCACATGTACATTGAGCATATTTGCCACCGCAGGCGGAGCCTGCGCCACCGGCATAGCCGGTACCTGTGCACGCATATTGATAACTTGAAGCACAAGAACATTCAGCATACAGCCCACCACAAGGTTTCCCGGAACCAGATTGCCCTGTACCGGTGCAAGATTCAGTAAAACCGTTTTTCTTGCAAATTTCAGCTTCTGTCGGCAAACATGCCCACTTGTTGCCAAAAGGGCATTTAACGCCTTTGCCGCCATTGCAGGAGGTTTCGGTATAACCCAAAGTTCCACAGTCGTGAGTCGCCACACATTAAGCTAAAGATAGAGCAGGTAAAAAGGACAGACTTGTCCCTAAAAGTAAAAATTTAAAATTTGTCATAGCACACACCTTTTTCTTTTTGTTGTTAAAAAGAACGTTTTCCTCTTCCCAAAGAAGAGGAAAACGGGTGTTGAACGACTGTCTACTTGAAACAGCCCCAGCTTATTTGGCGGAGCCTTATTCGCTGGCACCCGCAGTCAAGTTAATGTGCGAATACCAGCATATTATTTTTAAGTCGTTATGCTAAAACGACTCAAGTAGAAAGGGCGTTCAAACCCTGGCTGATGAACCTCTCATCAGTTAAAACTATTCTAACATAACAAATCTTAAAAATCAATATACAAATAGGAAATAATCACGAAATGAGAATTTCCAACCTGACAAAAAGGCTCAGGATTCCTCCAGAGCCTTCTATCTCTCACAACAGGCACAATCTAAGCATCGCGCCTCATTAGCCGCCAGCTTGCAACCGCCAACCGACCGGATCAAACGGCGCCCGTTTGTTATTGACTGGCCCAGATAATGCGATTGAGCAGCTTGATGTCAGAAAGATTGATATATTGAAAAGTCTCTTTGTCATAAGGGGTACAAACTTTAATCGCATTTTCCTCCCTGCGGATAAATTCTCTGATGAGGGTCTCACCGTTGCGGGTAATAATAATGACCCGGTCGCCGCGGCGAATTTCCGAGTCTTTGGCCACGACCAGTGTCGCGCCAAAATTATAAAGAGGCTCATAGGCACTGTTGTCCAAATCAATGGCATAAATATTGTTTGTCGAATAGGGGAGGTTGACCTGCTTCCACGAAGCCATATCAAAATGCCTGACTTCGGCCTTGCTTCCCTGAGACAAATGAGAAAGGGAAATATACGGAACGGAAAGAGCGTTGGCGCTTTGCCGGGCATCACCGCTGAACCGGTATAAATCTTCAAGCTCAATATTGTAAACTTCCAAAATTTTATTAATACTTTCGAGAGACGGCCAACGTTGTTTTCCGTCGGCTCGGAGACGCTTGCTTTTGTTAAAGGTTGTTGCATCAAGGCCGATACTTTTGGCTAAAGCTGATGGAGACATACCGTTGCTTAAAGCAAACTTGTCAATAACATCCCAGATTTTTTCAAATTTCATAATATCCTCACATCTGTTTTTTTTGATGATAAAAAAAGTCCAGGTAGTCCGAAATTGAGCACTTATAGATTGCTTACAAACAAATAATCTACTAATCATATATATCACGCTACTAAAATTCTATATATTAATAAAATAACAACTGTCAATAAGGAATTGCAGGTTATACAAACAATTAAGACAAAAACGATTGTGAAAAAATTAAGAATATTTTAAGAGTTTGCTCCTTAAAATACCGGCCGTTGGCAGCTGACTTATATGTTAAAAAAATGTATGGAATATCCGAAGAAATAGCCCATATCAACGGCATCCCGAAAAAATTGGTCGTCTTTTTGCATGGGTATATTGATAACTGCGAGGCGTTGAATAAAACGGTTCTTCCTTTCGTTGAAAAGTTGGAAAATTGTGCCATTCACTTGCCTCAGGCACCAATTCAGTGTGAAATTCACGAACGTAAACGCCAGTGGTATTCCATGCACGAGTTTGATCCCGATGATGCCCGAAAATCAGTGCCGACCATGAAAGAATGTGCCGCCATATACAACAAAATGACACCGGGCTTTGTCTCTGCCGATTCATATTTGTCCCCCTATATTGACAGCCTGTTGAATGAATATCAGTTGGATGAACAGGATTTATATCTGTGCGGTTTCTCACAGGGAGCGATGCTGGCCATTTTCTCGGCGCTGATGCGTGAAAAAGAGA
>CALXTH010000112.1 GCA_944391365.1 uncultured Alphaproteobacteria bacterium
AATAACATCGAAAATCGTGATATCTGGGAATTAAACCTGGCGTTGACGCCGGAGGAACAGGCGTTGTTTGTGGCGCATTTGTGGGAGGTGGGACATACGCAGACCAGATATTATTTCTTTTCGCAAAATTGTTCATATATGTTGTTGGAAATGCTGGATGCGGTGCGGCCGGCGTTGAAACTGGCCGATGATTTTCCCGTACAGGCTATTCCACTGGATACGCTCAAGGCGGTTTACCGGCGTCCCGGGCTGGTTAAGCGTGTTCATTACCGTCCGTCACGGCAGGCGAAGATTGTTCATCACTATAAGCAGATGAATCCGGCACAGCGGGAGGCTTTTGTCCGTGCAATTAAGGAGCAGGATTATACTTTTTCCGGCTTGACGGAGGAAGAGGCGGCCGGCGCAGCCGAGGCGGCTTATCAATATGTGCAGTATCAGCAGGTGGCCGGGGATTTGGAGCTGGCGGATTATCGCAACCGCAGTTTCAAGCTGTTACTGGTTAGAAATAAACTTAAAGTAAAAGATAATTTTGAGCCGTTAACCAACGGAGAAAAGCCAATGAATGCCCATGAGTCCAAAAGAGCGGTGTTTGGTGCCGGGGTGCGCAACGGGCAGGGATTTCAGGAGTTTCAGCTGCGGCCGGCGTATCATTCCCTGACGGATAACGGATATGGGTTATTGGGCGGGGCGGAGATTAATTTTTTGAATTTGCGCTTTCGGCATTATGATCATGACAATAATTATGTTTTACAGGATTTTGATATTCTGGGGATTAAGTCGCTGTCGCCGGTGAATGAGATGTTTATGCCTTATTCTTATCATATTCAATGGGGAATAAACCGCGAGATGAATCCCGAAACAGGGGAGGAGGGATATGTTTCAAATCTGGTGGTCGGCGGCGGTTTTACTTTTGAGCCCTGGGAGAATACGTTCTTGTTTGTTATGTTGAACAATCATGGAGCGTATGGCGGTTTTTTGCCGCACAATCAATATTTGGGACTGGGGGCCGTTGCCGGAA
This sequence comes from uncultured Alphaproteobacteria bacterium, assembly GCA_944391365.1. Taxonomy (GTDB): domain Bacteria; phylum Pseudomonadota; class Alphaproteobacteria; order RF32; family CAG-239; genus HGM16780. The sequence continues at coordinate 1,019 of CALXTH010000112.1, forward strand.
TTTATGGCGACTGGGATAAGTGGAAGTTATTGGCTCAGGCCGAAAAAGTTTGGGCGACGACGAATTATGGTTCAAAAATCAGATATGATGTTGAGGCGGCTTATGCTTTGTCAAAAGACTGGGCGGTGGCGCTGAATTATAAATATGAGCAAAACCGGGGCCGCTACGATGTGGATGAGAGTATGCTCGGGCTGCGTTATTATTTTTAAGTAAGGAATTAAGTCATGCGGATAAAATATTGTATTTGGGATGTCGGCAATGTGGTTTATGGTTATTCGCTTGACCCGTTGCACCGGTGGGTGGCGGAGCGGACGGAAAAGCCGGAGATGTTTGCCGAAAGAAAGGGAAAATTCAGTTTTAATGATTATATGACGGGGCGGATTTCATTTGCGGAGATGTGTCGGAATTTGGGCTCATTTTATGGCGTTCCCGAGGAACAGGGCAATGCGGCGGCGATAAACAGGGCTTTGTTCCGCGGGGTCGGTTCATATTATCAGGAGACCCGGCAGGCAATGGCTGCGCTTAAGAGCAAAGGAATTCAAAATTGTTTATTGTCGAATGCGCTGCCGGTTTTGTCCGATACGGCCGGGGTGGATGAGTTCGTTCCCAAAGAGAGGCAGTTTGCCTCTTATGATTTGGGATTATTGAAGCCTGATCCTGCAATTTATGAAGCTGTGCGCCGGCGGCTGGGGTGTACGTTTGCGGAGATGATGTTTGTTGATGACAAGCCCAAAAATGTTCAGGCAGCGGTCAGGCTCGATATTTATGGTATTATTTTTAATCCGCAGACCATTCTGGCGGAGGTCAGCCGGGTGGCTCGGGAAGAACGGCCGATTATAAATTCTCGTGGCGGACGTTGATTAAAGGACTTGCAATTTCGGGGCAATGTGTTTATCTTAAAGACAATTTGGTTATTTTTTTATGGAGGTTGATATGTTAAGAGAAAATTTGCAAAAAGCTTTGAAAGAATCAATGCTGGCTAAAGATACGCAGAGAGTCAGCGCGGTTCGTCTGATTATTGCGGGAATGAAAGAGAAAGACGTCGATGCCCGCGGCAAGGGGCAGAAAGAGGCCTCAGAGGCGGATTTGATGGCGATGATGCAGACGATGATCAAGCAGCGCCGCGACTCTATAGAGATGTATCTTAAGGGCAACAGACAGGATCTGGCTGACAAAGAGCAGGCTGAAATTAATGTTATTGAGACTTTTCTGCCCAAACAGATGAATGAAGAGGAGATGCTGGCCGCGGTGAAAGTGGTTGTGGCCGAGACCGGTGCATCCTCAATGAAAGATATGGGAAAAATCATGGGTGTCTTGAAAACAAAATATGCCGGGCAGATGGATATGGGAAAGGTTTCCGGGATTATTAAAAGCCTGTTTTAGTTTTTGAGCCGGTGCGGAGCGGCAGGACTGACTGATGGCGGATTTGCAGAAATTTATAGACGAGCTGCGGGCAAAGGTGTCGATCGTGGATGTGGTCGGTGCCAAGGTCAAGCTTGTGCGCAAAGGGCGTGAGTATCAGGCCTGTTGTCCGTTTCATAATGAAAAAACGCCATCTTTTACCGTTAATGAAGCCAAGGGGTTTTATCACTGCTTCGGTTGCGGGGCGCACGGGGATATTGTCAAGTTTGAGATGGAGGCCAACGGGCTTCCATTTCTTGACGCCCTGAAAAAACTGGCCGATAAGGCCGGGATGGAGATGCCCAAGCTGAGTCATGAAAAGCATGTGCAGGCCGAAGAGCGCAAGACCCTGTATGAAATTATGGAAATGGCCGTGCAGTACTTTGAACGCTGTTTGCGGCTGCCGGAGGGGCGTCACGGACTGGAATATTTTTATAACCGCGGATTTGGTGATGATATTCTGAAAAAATTCCGGCTTGGTTATGCTCCGGCAAACAACGGTTTGAAGGCCTGGCTGGCGTCCAAAGGGGTCAGTGAGCATGAGATGATTGAACTGGGGCTGGCGGCGATGTCTTCACGGGAAGGATCAAACCGGGTGTTTGATTTTTTTCGTGACCGGGTGATTATTCCGATTTTTGACAAGGCCAACCGGCCGATTGCTTTTGGCGGGCGGGTGATGAATGACGGGCAGCCCAAGTATCTGAACTCTCCGGAGACGCCTATTTTTAACAAGCGGCATGTGCTTTATAATCTCAACAATGCCCGGGACAAGGGATATGAGGCAAAAAATATTATTGTTTGCGAAGGGTATATGGATGTGATTGCGCTCAGCAAATATGGTTTTGAGTATGCGGTGGCGCCGCTCGGGACAGCTTTGACCGAAGACCAGATTGCCGAGGCGTGGAAAGTGTGCAATGAGCCGACATTGTGTTTTGACGGCGACGGGGCCGGTATTCGGGCGGCAATCCGTTCGGTTGACAGGGCTTTGCCGATTTTGAAACCGGGGTATTCGCTGAAATATGTTTTTTTGCCGGATAAACAGGATCCGGATGAGTTTTTGAAAGACAAGGGGCGTGATGCTTTTGCCGAGTATTTGAACGAGACAACGCCTCTGGTCGATTTGCTGTGGAAGAAAAATACCGAGAATGTGCCGCAGTCAACCCCCGAACAGAAGGCGTTGATTGAAAAAAATATTTTTGATGAAGTGGCCAAAATAACCAATGAGCAGGTCAGGGGTTATTATCATCAGGCAATGAAAGAGCGGGTCTACAATGAGCTGGGACGGGGGGCCTGGCGGCAGTCTTATGCCCGGAAAAGGCCTTTTGACAAGTCCGGTGTGAAAAAAGACGGTGTTTATCCGTCGGGGGTGAAGCTCGAGGTTGTCCGCCCAAAGACCAGTTTGGATGAACTGGTGGTCAAGTTTATTTTATCGGCGATGATTTTTTATCCGGAGCTGGTTGCCGAGTATGAGGAAAAAATGTCGATGTTTGCCATGCCCAATCCGCAGTTGCAGAAGCTGTTTGAGGCAATGGCGGAGGTGTATGCCGCCCGGGGAGAGGAAGAGGGGTTTGACAGTGCCGGTATGCGTGAGGCGTTGTCGGCCTCGGGGTTTGGCAAAGATTTGGCGGCTTTGTGGGAATTGAAGATGTTCTGTCTGCAAAAGCCGTTGCAGAATACGCTGCGTCATGAGATTGAGACAAAAATGCTTGAGGTTCAGGTGCGGCAGCTGGATGCCGAAATTAAGGAATATATGAATAAACTGGCGAATTCTGATCATTTTTCAGAAGAAGAATATCAGTATTATCAAAATCTGAAAAAAGAGCGGCAGGCTCTGATTGACAGCGGCAGTGCGGTTGATTAACGATTATTTTATAAATCATGTGCTATAAAGCAGTTCGGAATTTTCGGATACGGTACTTGACAAATTAATGAAAAAATATTAAAAGGTTGCAAGCTAGCTTTATAAAGGAGTCGGTCGGCTCCGGTGTTTGTTTTTAAAATCGGTTTTAAGGAACGACATGTCAGATATTGATAATCAGGACTTTTATGACGGGAGCGCCGCAGACGCCCCTTTGATTGATTCTTTGGGCAGTGCTGTCAAACGTCTGATCGACAAGGGCAGGGCGAGGGGGTATATTACCGTTGAAGAGCTTAATAAGGCCTTGCCTTCGGAGCGGGAGTCTTCCGAGCAGATTGAAGATATTATGACTGAGATTTCCGATCTGGGCATCAGTATTGTTTCAGAGGCTGATGCCGACAGCGGCGAAGGTGATGACGATGATGTTGTCGAAGAATATGAAGACTCAGGAAATTTTGACGAGAAAGAACTTGGCCGCTCGGATGATCCGGTCAGAATGTATCTGAAAGAAATGGGCAATGTCGAGTTGTTGTCCCGGGAAGGGGAAATTGCCATTGCCAAGCGAATCGAGGCCGGAAAAACCGTGATGATTGACGGTTTGTGTGAGAGCCCGATGACGCTGAAAGCGATTGCCGCCTGGCGGGATGATTTGATTGAAGGCAAAATGCAGCTGCGTGACATCGTCGATTTGGAAATGATGTATGGCGATGATGCCGAAGCACTGGCTTATGATGATGAAGACACGCAGGTCGATGATTTGTCAAAGGTGGCCGAAGAGCTGGAAAATAAAGAAAATCTTGATGATATAGATGAAGATCTGGAAGGCGAAATCGATCTGGATGATACGGTGGAAGATGATGATGAGGAGGAGGAAGACGAGTCCGATTCAATAGATGATGACGATGATGCTGATGCCGAAGATGATGAAGAGCATGAAGACGAGGATGATGAAGACGGTATGGGCGGTCGTACGGCCGCGTCTGTCTCCGCTATGGAAGAGGCGTTGATGGCGCCGGTGCTCGAAATTCTGACAAAAATTTCAAGCTATTATGATGATTTGAAGAAAATCCAGTGTCAGCGGATTGAGGCGATTATTGCCGGGAAAAAACTGCAGCCGGCAACGGAAGAGAAATATTTTCAGGTTAAGCGCGAGTTGGTGGAACTGATGAGTTCCATTCATTTGAACGCATCCCGGATTGAGCAACTGGTTGAGCAGTTGAATGAGCTTAACCGCCGTTTGATGGGACTGGAAGGAAAGTTGATGCGTTATGCCTTGTCATGCAAGGTGAAGCGTGAAGACTTTTTGGCGGCATATCAGAAGTCTGAGCTTGATCCTAAGTGGTTGGAGAAAATTTCCAAGAAGACAGATAAGCATTGGAAAGCTTTTGTCGAAAAACATGGCAAAGAAGTCAGTGAGCTGAGGGAGTCCATTGCTCAGATGGCCACAGAGTGCGGGTTGCCGATTAATGAATATCGCCGGATGGTTGATACAATCAAAAAAGGCGAGCGTGAGGCTGACCGGGCGAAGAAAGAGATGATTGAGGCGAACTTGCGTCTGGTTATTTCCATTGCCAAAAAATATACCAATCGTGGTTTGCAGTTTCTGGATTTGATTCAGGAAGGAAACATCGGTCTGATGAAAGCCGTTGATAAGTTTGAATACCGCCGCGGTTATAAGTTTTCGACTTATGCAACCTGGTGGATCCGGCAGGCAATTACGCGTTCAATTGCCGATCAGGCGCGGACCATTCGTATTCCGGTTCATATGATTGAGACGATCAACAAGCTGGTGCGCACTTCCCGGCAGATGTTGGCGGAAATGGGGCGCGAGCCGACGCCGGAAGAAGTGGCCAAGCGTTTGTCTATGCCGATTGAAAAAGTCCGCAAGGTGATGAAAATTGCCAAAGAACCGGTTTCACTTGAGGCACCGGTCGGGGATGAGGAAGATTCTTCTCTGGGTGATTTTATTGCCGATGAGAGTGCTTTGCAGCCTTTGGATTCGGCTATTCATTCAAATCTGAAAGAGACTTGTACGCGGATTTTGTCATCGCTGACGCCGCGTGAGGAGCGTGTGCTGCGTATGCGTTTTGGTATCGGGATGAATACGGATCATACTTTGGAAGAAGTCGGGCAGCAGTTTAATGTGACCCGGGAACGTATTCGTCAGATTGAGGCCAAGGCTTTGCGCAAGTTGAAGCATCCGAGCCGTTCACGCAAGTTGCGTTCTTTCTTGGATCAATAACGACCTGAGACAGCTTGACCCCGTCGGCGACCTGAGGCAGGTCGATCCCATCGCTTAGCGGTAGAGGGATAGGGGCAAAGAGATGCACAGCGTGCAGATTGTGCCAGCGGAGAGATAAAGGCTCGGGAGAAATTCTGAGCCTTTTGGTTTACCTAGAGGTTGAATACCAGGCGAACATAGGGGCTACCGTCGTTGGTGATGGCGCTGGTCATGAAGCCACTAGACATACCCACGATGTAGGGGTTGGTGTTGATGGTAGATGACCAATAATATTCATATCAATTTCAAACTGCAATGTAAAATTTTAAATGAGTCTGGAATATAGGATTTCAACGGGGTGAGGGGAAAGAAAATATAATATTTTTTGAAATGACTTTATAAATTTCTGGACAAAAAATAAAAGTGTGTTATAAAAAATGGGTTTTTTAATTATTCTGTTTATGAAAAAAGATATATTATTGTGTGTTTTGGCGGCGTTGGCTTGCGGTGGCAGTGTTTTGGAGACAAAGGCTCAATGTCAACGTGTCTGCGGTGAAGTTTGTTGTCAGAGAGAGTATCGTTTCCTGTTGGAAAATGAAGATGTGGTGCTTATGCCTGAAATCGGGGTTCAGTTTGTTTGGTTTTCCCAATATGCCGAGCTTTATATTTTGAAGGCCGCCGAGCACAAAGTCACAGAGCTTCATTTGAACGGAGAGGTGACAACGACATTGGCTCTTTCCGAGAATGTTTTGGCGGTTTATGGTATCGCCCAAATGGAGTGGGAAGATGATGTTCCGGTTTTGCTGGCCGAAAAGGACGGGGTGCGTTATTATGCCGATGTCTGGCAATATGACGACCGGGTTGAGCTTCGGGTGCTGGCCGGAGAAAAAATTATTTTTGAAAAATCATGGCATTCATGATTTTTGGGAGGGGTTTTCCCTCCTTTTTTATTTGACAAAAATTATTTTTTCTTATATGGTAAATGCCGTATTTTTTATTATTAATGTTATCATTTTATATTATTTTTTTATGCAGAAAAGAAAGCTTTTAGTCAGTACGCCCGCAGAGGCCTTGAAGGTAATGACGGGAATGTTGAGTGCCAACATGATTGATAATGAGTTGGTTACAATTGCCGGGGAATGTGATGAAAACGGCAAAGAAATTCCGGATATTCAGCAATATCATGTTCGGCTTGGATGGTTGAACCGCGGTGATGATGACCTGATCGGTTGCCCTTGTTTTGCCTGTGATTTTGATGGAATGCTGCCAACCGGGGATCTTATAAAAGCGGTGGTTTATGTGAAAGTTTTTGCTACGAAAACTTTGCATATGTGTCGGATGCACAGGCTTGATGATGCTGTCGATTTCAGAGAAATCAAAGACGGGGAAAAGTTTGATATGCATGATGCGCAGGAACGTTTCCCGGATGAGGTTTATCTTTATCAAGGTGGTCAAATTTCTCTTATCGGTTAGGCTTTTTTATCTCTATAGGCTTCGGCTTATAGAGATTTTTTTTTGTTCAATTATGTTAAATAAGTTCTTGACTATGAATTGAGATTATTTTATTTTAGGGGCGTTGCGGGTAAGGACGGGCCCTTAGCTCAGTTGGTTAGAGCCGGCCGCTCATAACGGTCTGGTCGTTGGTTCGAGTCCATCAGGGCCCACCATAGTTAACAGCTCCTATTACGGGGCTGTTTTTCTTTTATAGATCAAACATGTGATCGAATACGGATGCTGAATAACCGGAAAAAGGTTGTATTTTATAGCTGGTAATTGTATTATTTTTTATATTTTTTTATGATAAGGGATTGGAATGAAAAGTATAATCTTTATTGGCGGAGTTCATGGAGCCGGGAAAAATTTTTTATTGGAGCGTATCAAATCGGACATTCCTTTTATCCGTTTAACAGCCAGTGATGTTTTAAAGTGGCAGGAGATTAGTGATAACCCAGATAAAAAATTGGTAAATTCTATTACAAATACTCAAGATATATTGGTCAAAAACTTGAAAAAAACAGTAAAGGAAGGGCAAAACTATCTTTTAGACGGGCATTTTACTTTATTGAATAAATTGGGAGAAATAGAAAAAGTTCCAATGGATACTTTTATGCAGATTGCCCCTAAAGCTTTAATCGTTAAAACTTCTGCGCCAGACATCATATTGCAGCGTCTTAAAAATCGAGATAATCAAATTTGGGATTTGGATAAAATATCAGAGATGCAAAAACAAGAATTAGGATATGCCCGATTAATAGCTATAAAATTGAATGTTCCGTTTTATCAATTGGAAGATAATCAGGAAAATATTTTAGAAGAAATTCTTCAGAAGGAGTTTATAAATGCCTGATTATTTTCCGGTTTACATAAAAAATTGACTTTTACATCTTTATAAAAGGGAAAGCCGATGAGAGTTTTATTGTCGATTAAACCTGAATTTGTTGAAAAAATATTCTCTGGTGAAAAACTTTATGAATATCGTAAAATTATATTTAAGAGTAAAGATGTGAGCTCGGTTGTTATATACTCGACGATGCCGGTTGGTAAAATAGTCGGTGAATTTAAATTTAAAAAAATTCATATTGATAGTCCCGAGATAATTTGGAACGAAACCAAACAGCATTCAGGAATATCTAAAAAATTCTTTTTTGATTATTTTAAGAACAGGTCTGAAGCCTATGCTATTGAGATTGAGAAAGTTATAAAATATACGGAACCTTTGGATCCTCATACTATCTTTCCCAAATTTACCCCACCCCAGTCTTTTTGTTATCTGGATTAATTTTTTTACAAACCTGCTTTGACATAATATGATTTCTTCGGTATTTGTTGACGGCGTTTCATTTTGACCGGTGCGGTGGTCTTGAAAAATAAATAATATGTGTGTAAAATGGGGGAAATTTTTTTTATGAGGTATTGTAAAAAATGATAGAGATACAAGGTCAAAATAACACTGCAAAGGTTTTTACCGAGGTTATGGACGACATTTCCAGGGAACAGATTAAAACCTTATGTGATCAGGAATTTGTTAAAAACAGCCAAATCCGCATTATGCCGGATGTGCATGCCGGTGCCGGTTGCACAATCGGCACGACAATGACTATAAAAGACAAAGTTGTTCCAAACCTTGTCGGGGTGGATATCGGGTGTGGTATGGCCACTTATATTTTACAGGAAAAAGATATAGATCTCAAAAAACTTGATGAGTTTATTTATGCCGCTATTCCTGCCGGTATGAATATTCGAGAAACACCACATGAGTATATTGAAAATATTGAGCTGGATGATTTGTGCTGTATCAGCCAAATTAACAAACATCGAGCCATTCACAGCATGGGGACACTCGGTGGCGGTAATCACTTTATTGAAGTTGATCGCGATGATGACGGGAATATTTATCTGGTGGTCCATTCCGGCAGTCGTTACCTGGGTAAACAGGTGGCTGAATATTATCAGGAGGAGGCATATAAACATCTGAACAATAATTCAGGTTTTCAGCTTGAGGAGACAATTGCCCGCTTGAAACAAGAGGGGCGTCAGGCAGAAATTCAAAGCATGATTAAGGCTTTGAAAGCTCAGGTTGTTACAAATATTCCGAAATCATTGGCTTATTTGGAAGGTAAACTTTTTGATAATTACATTCATGATATGAAAATTGTACAAAAGTATGCTGTTTATAATCGTAAAGCTATGGCGGAAAGTATGATTGAGGCTCTGGGGTTGCATATTTCCGAGACTTTTGTGACTATTCACAATTATATTGATACGGATGCCATGATTTTGCGTAAAGGTTCAGTATCCGCAAAAGACGGTGAAAAGATACTTATTCCGATAAATATGCGTGACGGGAGTTTGATTTGTGTCGGCAAAGGCAATCCGGACTGGAATTATTCTGCGCCGCATGGTGCCGGTCGTTTGTATAGCCGCATGCAGGCAAAGAAGAACTTTAATGTTGAAGAGTTTAAGCAATCTATGGAGGGTATTTATACGACTTCTATTAATGAAGATACTCTGGATGAATGTCCGATGGCCTATAAAAATATGGATGATATTGTTAAAAACATTACGCCAACGGTTGAAATTATAAAGATTATCAAGCCAATTTATAACTTTAAGGCTGGTGAAACAACGAATTTTGAGAAGAAAAAAGCATAAACACAGCAACTACTGCGCTATGATGTAAAATGAGGAGAATAATTATGGACAAGAAATATGATACTTTTGATTATGAGATTAAGCGTATCGTATACCAAGATAGTTATACGTCAGGTGGTGATGTATTGCGGTGTGTTTTTATAATAAACGGAGAAGACATAATGGAGATTGTCAAGGAAGCTTTAAAAGGGGCAGGATATTTTCATCATACAACTCTGCATGATTTGCGGGCATTTGATCTTGGTGATGATTCCTATGAACCTGGCAGAATTCATCCGTTAATTTGTTCTTGCGATGAGTTAGGGTGTGCTAATATTACCGTCAGGGTAACTGAAAATGAAGATGGTGTTATATGGGATAATTTCTGTGAAGGTGATGCCATGTTAGATGTTGAAGACGAAGAAGACTGTGATATTGAAGATTTGAAACTTTCGTTTGTATTTGAAAAGAATGACTATAAACAGAAAATGGAGGAAATAAAGAAATTTGCACGTGCATTATGTGTTAGATAAAGCAGAAATGTAAATATGGTAAATCTGATTATTGGAGTTGTTTTTCTGTTGAAAATCAAGTAATTGTTAGCCAAAATAGTTCTTTATTATATTTTTGTACAATATATTAACATTCTATATCAATCAATATTTACTTTTTATTGTAAGTGAGTTATGTTTTCCCTTATGACAGGGAGATACGGAATGGTATATAATAAGATATATAATAAACCAACGATTGTTATTGCTTTTTTTCTTTATCTGGCTTCAGCTTTTATTGCAATGGATGTCAACAGATATGGTTTTAAAGTTGGTTTGGTTGAGGGAATATTTCTTTTTATAGAATTCTTTTTTCTCAGTCTTGTGTTGTTTTATTTTCAGAATAGAAAAAAGTTATATTGGTTTTATCTTTTTTTTGTCGTGATTGGTTGTATTTTAACGGTTCAATATCTGGCGTTAAAAAATTCCCGGGAATTTATTTCTATACTTGCTTTGGAAAATACAGGCCGGATACATGAGGTTATGTCGTCAAAAGTGTTGAGCCGGGTGATTGTCCGATTTTCTGTTCTTTTAGTCTTTTTGGGCGTTTTAATTCATTCTCCCGTTCGTCAAATGAGAATCAGGCCGGTTATTTTTATTCTTTCCGTTTGTTTATATTTTGCCGCAAATGCGACATCATTGCATTTGTTGTATGAGCATAACAAAACGCCGTTGTATTCTTTTGTCGATACATTTTATGTTTACAAAAGTTCTTCTGTCGGAAGTCCTGTCGTCAATGAATTTAAAGGGAATCCTTATTTCTATTTTAATGAAAATTCGGAATTTCCGTTTCAAAAGAATGAGGTTTATGGCAAAGGTGCCGAATTTATTCCAGAGACGTCTGTTCCGTTGAATGTTATTACGATTTTTACGGAAGGGGCTTCCAGCAGGATGTATCATTGTTATGGCGGAAAATTTAGCGATTTAACACCCCATATAGACCGGTTTGCCGCAGATTCCATGGTGGTCAAAAATTATTATAATCATACTGCGGCAACTTATCGGGGAATTCCGGGGCAGCTGACATCGACATATCCTTATTATGGTTGGAATGAAAATCCGGAACAAACGGCTCAGACCAATTATATCGGAATTCCGGATATTTTGAGGAAAAAGGGGTATGAAACAATATTTTTTCATCCTCATCATGAAAAGGATGTTCTTGCCGATATTTTGAAAAAGTTGAATTTTGATAAAGTTTTTTCGGCGCAGCAGATTGTGTCTGATCTTTTGAAAAGGGATGAAAAAGGTCAGGAGGATTCTGTTCGGGATGAGGTTTTGTTTGAGGGGATAATGGCTTATTTAAAGGCACGCAAGTCTTCGCAGCCGTTTTATATCGGGGTATATAATGTTGAGACTCATGCTTTTATGGATACGGCTGAGGACGGGATAAAATATAAAAACGGAAAAAACAGTGTTTTAAATAATATTCATAATTTTGATATTCAGTTTGGAAAATTTTATGATTTTTTGAAAAAAAATGGTTATTTGGAAAATACAATTGTCATTTTGACAGCGGATCATGCCCATTTTTATGAACCGAAATATCTGGAGCTTCAGGATGAAACTTATCAAAAAGTTTTTGTTGATGCTATTCCGTTGATTATCAAAACGCCTTTTGAAAAGGCTCCCAAAGTTTATGATGCGCAGTATCGGACTTCTATAGACTATGCTCCGACGTTGCTGAATTTGCTGAATATAAATGATGCAGCAAACAGTTTTTTGGGGCACTCTATTTTTGATGAGAACAGTATGCACATGGGGTTGGCTTCTTTCAGCAAATTGAATTATATTATTAAAGGCGGACGGGTATATGAGTATTCAGATTTGGAAATGTCTGAAAAATCAAAAGCCAGGCAATATTTGTCATATGTCAAAACATTTTATCAATATGAGTTGAAAAACAAAGTCTTTCAGGAGGCGATTGATTAGAGAACAGAGCAGGGCGGGGCGATTGTTGTTCTGTTGTCCCGGAGAAGTTTTTTGTGTTTCTTATCTTTCTGGTTTTGCCCTGAGTTTTATTTATATTGTGCCTTCAGCTGTTATGACTTAATTTTTCCACCCAAGCCAAAAGTGGTGAAAGGTATTTCCGGTTGCTTTTGAGATAAGAAAGATAATATGTTGCTTTTAACCCTTCGTCTTCCAGCGGAATTATGATACGATCGGTACCGTCATTACGATAATTGCGGACAAGTTTGGTGGTCAAACACAGCAGGTTATTGTTTTCAAGAAGCTGGCGAAAAACAAAATAGTCGTTATAGGTTTTCATTCCGAAATTTTGGGTAAGCCGGTCGATAAAAGGTTGTATTTTCCGGACGAAAGCGCCGTCACCGGAATAATTTATTAATTGCAGATTTTGTTCGTTTTGCAAGCAAATGCTTTTTCTTTTGGTCAAAGGGTGTCCGGATGGTACTGACAACATTAATTCTTCTTCGGCAAACGGGATGGTGATGATGTTTTCGTCTTGAGGTTTGTTTATAGAGATGATGGCGTCGTATCGGTGTGTCAGCAGTAATTTCTCCAAATTGTTTTCATCCGGCAGTAAAGCTGATGTTATATTCATATCAGGATTGGCTTTTTGCAGCAGCGGTACGGAAAAACGCATTGGTCCCGGATCGCAAAATCCTAGTGGTAATATATTGTTTTTACAGATAAATTTATCGAAAGTGTTTTTCATCTCATCAATTTTGGCCAATATGGCTTCAGTATAAGTCAAAGCCAGTCGTCCGGTATCGTTTAAGCATATTTTATTTTTTGAGCGTTCAAACAGAGGAATGCCGAGCTCTTCTTCCAGTTTTTTTATTGCTGTACTTAATGCCGGTTGTGATATGTGCAGTTTTTCTGCGGCTCCAGACATATTATTACACTCGGCAACGGCTTGAAAATAACGTAATTGGGATAGTTCCATTTTTTAGTCTTTCTATAAATTTTATTTATAGCCTGATAACAAAACAGTATTGTACTTTTTGTAGAACGTCAACTATAATAATGCCATATTTAAACAGATTTGGGAGGATGTGAATGAAGTTTATATCATGTATTTTAGCCCTGAATTTATGTTTATTCTCAAGTTATGCGATGGCAAAGGAGGGAACAATGACAAGAACCGAACGTGCAAATGAGGTTTATCAGGAACTTTTTAAGGAAAAACGGACGAGCAGCCCGACAGATCCGGAGTTTATGGAAATTTTGCAAAGGAATATTTTTGGCGATGTCTTTTATATCGGAGATTTATCTCACACGGACAGAGCATTGATAACTGTTGTTGCGCTGACGCCTTTGCAGCCGTCGCCGCAGTTCAAGGCGCCCCTCGCCGCGGCGC
>CALXTH010000113.1 GCA_944391365.1 uncultured Alphaproteobacteria bacterium
GATCAAAATATTCATCGCTACATGTTGGAACACGTGTTGCAATCTTATCAAAATCCGAGGTTATATCAATACCGCGAAGATACAAGAGCAAAAGGACAAAGCCAAATATACCGATATAAATCCAGGCAGTTTTGTCAACTCTTTTATTTACAATTTCTGCAAAGACTTCCGGCTGTGAAGCATTGCGAAAACCGGAATCCGAATCAATAAAATAATATTTATCGCCAAAGCTATAAATGTAATAGCTCTTTCCTGCTTTAACACTTGTTCTCGAAGCACTGATTTTTCCCTGAAGATAATTCTGTCCGGAAATGGTAATGAGTTGCGCGGTAACTTTATCAACTTTCTTATATCCATCGTATTCAACCGAAGGGGCAAAAAGACCAAAAACCGACGCCCCAAACAGAGCGAGAGCCATACATCGTATCGTACATACGGCCATCCACCACTCTATACCGTCATCTTTTGTTTTTCCCAACAAATAACTCAAGATAAGAGACAGATCCATGCCTGCCATAAGAGACCAAACCAGAACTTCCTTATAAGTATGATTTATCCCCCGAAAAGAAAAAGATAATCTTTTGATTAACGGCACGGCCTGAACACAATCATTTTTGGAAAGGCAAACCTTTTCTTTGCTAACATAAACGCCGACAGAATCGCCAACGTTTAATTTTTCGCCGGAAAGCCAATCTTCAACGCCGCCATCAATCAGATAGCTGTTTCCATTAATGACAACATTTTCCGCGTTTTCAATTCTTTCTATCTTTCCACTGTTTTCCAAATAAAAATTGCCTTTTATTTCATGGCAAGAACTCAAGATGAGCACGGCAAACAATAAAAATAACAGATTTTTCATAATAGATAAAATTTAGATTAATAATATAATTTGTTAAACGCAACAATAAACAAAGAGGCAATTTTGTCAAGAAAAAATTACTAAGGACATGTTAAATCTATTTTCCGGTTTCAGCGGCAGGCTTTATAATTTTCCCAATGCTACCGTCGGATTAATGTTTTATTAACAAGGGGAGGATTATTATGCTTTCATCAATAAATTTAGTATTCAAAGTGTCTTGCAAACAAAAGGATTAAATATGGAAATAATTTTTGATGAAAATGAAGGCAATATTTTTTGCGGGGAAAGTTATCCTATTTATTCCCTCAAAACCCCGGATAAAATAGATTTTAAAAGCGTTCTGCAGGATGTCAGAAAACTAATTAAGGCCAACAGCAAAAATAAAGTTATTCTGATTAAACCGGAAAAAGAAAATAAATATTTTCTATTATTTGCCGCCCTTATGGGAGTTGAAGGATGTGATGATACCTGCTATCCGCTGCAAGCCGTTTTTAAAGTTCACGATTTTAAACAAGCCACGATTTCTTATCGTCCTTATTTTTTCTTCGGTATCGCTGCAATTTATATTTTACGTCTGCTGCAAATGAATAGCGACACCATGTATAAAGACATTCGGACTTTAGGATATCTGGGGTTGGATATTCAAACCGATTATCTTAACAACACCATTTCTTTGCATTTGCCGAATCCGGGAAAAAAATATCAATTTCAGGTTGCCAGTCTTCATAATACCGTTATCTTGTCCAGTTTTATTAAGATGCTGTCGCTCTTAAAATCAGATATTCATATTGATATATCCATTGTTTTGAAAATGCAGGATTTTAATCCAAAGCACAAAATTGATACAGATAATCTTTTGAGCAAGCTCTATTGGTGCGCCTCATTTTTTCTTAATAATGCTGATCGAAAGGAATACTAGATGACGGCAAAAAGTGCAAACTCCGATATCATTGCTTTTGCATTTGATACTTCTTATACAGGGTACCGCAACCAATTAATCGGGGCAATTAACGCCATTCATCAAAAAGCCGGTTCAGATTGTCCCGCCGGCAAATGTTTGCTGCTGCCGCAAGGCATTGATGATGCCAAAGATTTGCCAAAATCCCTATGTTATTCCAATTTCAACAGCTATAAAAAGTTCCGCGCACAAATATTTTCCATATTAGACGACCGGTTTGAACATATGCAACCTGTTCCCCGCATTTTTCTGACACCCTATAATCTTACTGAAAGCCCTTTTCCAAACATTAATGCCGATACAATATGCCGTATCGTAAAAGAATATTATAAACTGCATCAACTGGGAAATATTTTAACCGTTGTTTTGAGCAGCAAACTGCATAATTATAAGTATATTGATTTTATTAACGTTCCCAAGCATATGCTGAGTTTTCCCATACGCGTCCGGCTGCTGCAAAATAAAAAACTGCGCAAGAAGGTCTTAATCACCATCGGCATTATTCATTCTTTCAGCAAAGAAAATGTGGCGAAAAAGAAAAAAGAACTTGAGGACATACTTTCCCGTTCTTCGAGGGCGGATAATGCCGCGGCTCACATATGTAAATTGCAAAACATCTTAAAGAAAAAGAAAAAAGCCGTTATCTGTCTGGGTGGACGTACCGAAGGGAGTGAGATTATTTTTGATGTTAATTACGCGCAAGCCTTGTTTGAGCACTGCGTTTCTCTCGCGCGCCATCAATACGGCATTATCATCGTCAACGGGCCGCGCACACCTAACGATGTCACAGACTATCTGTATGAAAAAGCCAAACTGCACCCTGATATCATTTTTCATAATTGCAAGCTCATTGCCCAAACGGACGCAGAAAGGGCAAAATGGCGTATATACTCAGGGAAATTTGAATCCGAATTTTCCGCACACCGGCAAATCGGCAATATTTATCCGGCTGTTTTAGGTTTTGACAATACTCTGGCCGTTCATACGGTCGACAGTTTTTCCTGCTGCGAGACCTTAAGCGCAGGCATCCCGACGGCAATCAGCGCCAACGGTATTCATATAAACAAAAGCATCCGGCCGGATACCCTGAATATGTTTCAGCTGATGACGCCCAAATATGCTTTGGATTTTGAAGAATTTGTAAAACTTGCCTGCTATATGGAACTTGAGCCGCAAAACCTCAGACCGGCCGTTTTGTCGAACCCGTTGAAAGTTTTTGCCGAAGCCGTACTGAACCGGGTATCTTTATAAAAAAGAAAGAGCCGCCAAAAATGACGGCTCTTCTAAAGACAACTTAAAAATCTTTACAAAGACTTATAAGCGTCTTCTATTTTTTTGGCAAGTTCACCCATGTTGGTTTCTTCATCAAAACCGATGGTGATGATGTTCTTGCCATTTTTCCGGTAGGCTGCTTCAATCGCTTCCCAGCGTTCCACACCCTTTTTATTATAAAGGATGATTTGCGGCGTGTCCGGGAACATTGTCAGCAGAATCCAGGTATGCGTTCCGGCAATTCCGACTGATGCTTTCAGAGAATTATACATATTGTAATACTTCTCATGGGCAACGCCGCGGATTCCAAACACTTCATTATTCTCAGTCATTCCGGGAACGTAAAGGTTGAAATCCTTTGCCAGATTTTGAACGGCCGACAAGTCGTTTATTTTGTGGAAGTGCTGGCCTAAAACCAACGGCACACCAGCCTCCTTCAGGAAAGCAAACACCTGAGGATTAATGGACTGTTGAGCTGCTGTAACACCACATTCACCATCGCTGATGAGCTTTTGCGGGATAAACAGGACACTCCCTTGCGCCATTCCTTTGTATTCTGGCAATCCCTCAGTAAACTGCGGGATTAATTGCGAAGTTGCAAATTTATCCCAAACCTCATCCGGCAAGGTTCCAGCTTTCAAATCGGCAATAACATCCCAACCTTCCGCTTCGGCTTTTTCGCGGTTTTCAAAAGAAACTATTTCCAGTTCTTCAGAAAAGAATGACAGTATATCAAAAATTTTGGAAGCCTCAGCTTCAAAATCTTCCTTATTGTCTTTTTTCGGAATAATGACACCCTTTACACCAAAAGCTTTAGCAAAATTTACTGC
>CALXTH010000114.1 GCA_944391365.1 uncultured Alphaproteobacteria bacterium
AGGCTTTTTTTTTTTTTTTTTATATTGTCAAAATAAACTATATTGAAAAAGGGTACAACAAAATAAACTTAAATCAACCGGGATATAATAATTTTTTTTTTTTTTTTTTTTTTTAAATTATCGTATAAAAAGTTATAATATGAAATTAAAGGAGAAAACAATGACACAACAGGATTCTGAAATTGTTGTCCTGACCGGCGCCGGCATCTCGGCAGAGTCGGGACTGGCCACCTTCCGCAGCACCGACGGCCTCTGGAACAACCACAAAGTAGAAGACGTCGCCACAGTTGAAGCTTTTCAACGCAACCCCGAATACGTCCACGAGTTTTACAATGAAATGAAACCGGAACTTCTGCAGGCCAAACCCAATCCGGCACATCTCTGTCTGACCAAACTTCAACAGGCTTTTCCCGGAAAAGTCAACATCATAACCCAAAATATTGATACACTTCATGAAAAAGCCGGCTCAACCAATGTCTGGCACATCCACGGACAAATCAATCAGGCTGTCTGCCTCAACTGCGGACACATTCTCGAAACCTGGAGCGATGTAACAACCGAAACCGTCTGCCCCCGGTGCGAAATAGCCGGCATGATGAAACCGAACATCGTCTTTTTCGGAGAAAACCTGTTGTATATGGACAAAGTTGACCGCCTGCTGAACCGCTGCGGCCTATTTATCTCGGTCGGCACATCGGGCGTTGTTTTCCCGGCCGCTGCTTTTGTTCAGATCGCCAAACAGGCAGGCGCCGAAACCTGCGAATTCAATCTGGAACGGACCTCAAATAACTTTTATTTTGATCGCCATTTTTTCGGTCCCGCCGGCACAACCCTGCCCCGTTTTGTTGATGAACTGATAGCAGCCCGCAAGTAAAAAACTTACTTAAGCCCCTTCAGATAATCATACAACAGCTTCACACCAAAACCCGTCGCCCCTTTCGGATACATCGGCTTGGGTTTGTTGCGCCCTTCACAGCCGGCAATATCCAAATGCGCCCAGGCCGCCTTTCCTTTGACAAACCGCTTCAAAAACGCTGCCGCCGTTGACGCTCCCGCGCCGCCGCTTCCGATATGACAAACATCGGCAATATCTGACTTGATTTTTTCCTCATATTCCGGCGCCATCGGCAACGGCCACAATTTTTCACCGCTGGCTTTTCCGGCATCAAGCAAAGCCCTGGACAAAGCCTCGTCTTCACAAAACAGCCCCGCAAAAACCCCGCCGAGCATATTTGCCGTTGCGCCGGTCAGAGTCGCCAAATCAATCACCGTCCGGGCTTTAAGCTTTTCCGTCGCATACCACAAACAATCCGCCAACAGCATCCGCCCTTCGGCATCAGAATTAGCCACTTCAACCGTCAGCCCCGATGCACTTTTAATCACATCCTGCGGCTTGTAAGCCTTCCCGCCGATCATATTCTCGGCCAGCCCCATAACCGCAGCCACATTCAACTTCATCTGCCGCAAAGCAACAACTTTCATCACCGCCGCCACAACTGCCGCCCCGGACATATCCATTTTCATATTCTCCAGCGCCTTGGCCGGTTTCAGGTTAATACCGCCGGAATCAAACGTCACGCCTTTACCAACCAGAACCGCATCAAAATCCTTTTGTTTGGAACGTCCGCGCCAACAGATAATCGCCGCATAAGGCTGATTAACCGATTCTTTACCCACTTCATAAGTCAGACAAAATCCCTTTTTCTGCAAAGCTTCCGTCGGAACAACCTCAACCTCCAGCCCCAGATAAGCCAGCCGTTCAATATCCCGGGCCATGGCTTCCGGTGTCAAAACATTGGGCGGCTCATTAGCCAGATCGCGGGCATAACGCACCCCGTTGGCCAAAGCCTTCATTTCTGCAAATTTGTCTGCCTCAGGTTCCCCTTTTTCAAAATAAAAACGAACCGTCTCAAGCTGGTCAAAATCATCCGGTTTCTTTTTGGTAAAATACTTGTCAAAACTATAAAGCTCCAGCTCCGTTCCCAGCGCCAAATCAGCGGCTCGGTCTTTCAGCTCCGCCGGCACAAAAAACTCAATCACACGCTCCCCGGCCAATTTTCTGGCAATTTTTGCCCCCAGCCGCTGAACCTCAACAGCCGGCATCCGTGGTTTAACTGCAACCAACAGATATTTCTGCACGCCGTCATCAAGCACCAGCATCTCGTCATCTTTAAACTTAAAAGACCGATTCTCCAGAGCCTTTTTCAGCTGCTTGATCTCTTTTTCCGAAAGAAAAGAACCGATTCGTTCAAAAACATCGCGATCTTTAAACACCGGCACCACTTTCACAACATTTTTTTCAGTGCCAAATCCCTGAAACGAAAATTCTACCATTCTGATTTTCCTTTATTTTATTAGATTAAGCCGATTTTACCCGTAAAACGTTAAAAAAATCCGAATAAAAGGCTGGACAAATTTTCCGGATATGTTACTTTTGACAAAATGAAATTTTCAAGGACAAAGAAGTGGCCAGCGGAAAAAAACACATAAACCCCTATGATTACCTGAAGTCCGACACCCCCGAACCCTCCTCTCTGGAAAAAATCCTGGATGCGCTGATTTCTCAAAACCAGTCAAAAGCAGCAGCTCAGCAATCGGCTCCCGAGCCGGCTCCGGAAAAAACACCCGCTGCCCCACAGGAAAACAATCCCGGCAAAAGCCCTTTTGAAATTGAAAAAGACAATGCCGAACGGGCTCAAAACAACCTTTGGACAATTTATCACGGCCATAATCTGACGGATATTGAAATGGCCCGCGAAGACGTCAAAAACATGGTAAAATGCTGGGGACTGGCTTATATTGACAATCAGGAACACTATCCCCTCTCCCGTGAAGAAAAACACGTTATCCGCATGGATTTTTACGGCACAATCAGCGAACCGAGCAAAAATCCGTCCCGCCACCGCATCACCGAAGCTTACTTAAAACTTGTCAGCAATCCGTATCGACCGCAGCTCCCGCCGCAGGAGTACAACCTGCAAAATTCACGCGGCTGGCAGGTTTATGCCCAGTTCCAACGTTTCCGCAAGATTGAAAACGACGTTATCCGGCAGCTGCAAAAAATGAACATTCCCGCAGAGCTCATCCCCCGGATGAACACTTATGACTTCTCCGATGTTCTTTTCCAGCGTTTCCGCGACAATGTTTCCGAAAGCGGCAACGCCCACATGTTCCTCGGCGCGCGCCAGTCTTTCATCAAAGACTTCATCCGCAAGAATGAACCGGCCTTCCGCTCATATCTTGAACAAATCGGAACACAACCCCGCTATATTGAAGAACTCGTCCGCAACATGAAAAAGCACGGCTCAACCTCTGAGCTCTATATTATTGACCACGCCAAAGGATTAAAGCTTCTTCACCATTATAAAGACAAAAACATCACCTTTCCGGGCAGCATCGGCAAACGCGTCACCTCCGAACAAATTGACTTCATCCGCGCCCGCGGAGACTTCGGAAGAGTCG
Organism: uncultured Alphaproteobacteria bacterium; assembly: GCA_944391365.1. GTDB lineage: Bacteria > Pseudomonadota > Alphaproteobacteria > RF32 > CAG-239 > HGM16780. The sequence goes on from CALXTH010000114.1 coordinate 3,463, forward strand.
CTCTGCTTGACCAAAACGGTGCCATTATCCAGCCCATCAAATTCAGCGTTCACCACAAAGCCGCCGTCAACGACGCCGCATCCGGTCCTTATCTTGCCGCGGTGAACAATTTTGAAAACCTCTGCCTGACGGTTGATGAACCCTACCATCGCTTTTTGCATTGCCTGGACATCACCCAGACCGTCGGCCGTCGCGAAAGTTATAAAGCACGTATTTACCTTGATAAAGATATTGTCTTCATGGGCGGTTTCCACCCTGATTTTCAAATTCGGTACGACTACAGCCGGGACCCCAAGACCATCCGCCAGCACAACAGCTACAAACGCTGGCTGAAACAACAACAAAAGACGCCCCGCCCGCCCCTGTCCGATAAAAAAAGCACCAAACTTAGCCGCAAACAAAAAAAACGTCTGCAAAAAAAACTCCCCCAAGAAGACAAAAAACAACAACTGGCAGGAATCATCAACTTGCTTTACTTTAATGCCAAAGGCAGAGACTAATGGACCAACTCATCACAAAACTCCAATCGCTGGCTCCCCAAAGTACCGGCGTATCATCCGAAGACCTGATTTTTGCCCAAAAAGCACTCACCAAATTCGGAATAGGCGCCATGCCGGCCGACTTCGTTAAGATACTGCATCATGTCAATTCCCTGAACCTTGAAGGCTGCCGCCTGTTCGGCGTAATCCCGGAGCCTCTGAATTTTATGGACATTGTCAATGTCAATGTTGTACAAAAGCTTCCCGACGCCGGCGACAAAATCATCCTCGGCGACAACGAATTTGACAGCCTTGTTTATGTCCACAGCAAACAATGCTACCAGATTATTGACAAGTCAGATAATGAAGTGTTAGAAGAATACAAAAGCATAGAACCGGCTATTTATGATATTTTGAAGATATAACCCATGAACAATATTTATACACCCTCCGCCGAAAACATTGCCCGCGCCGCAGAAATCATAAAAAACGGCGGACTGGTTTCATTTCCGACAGATACGGTTTATGGCCTCGGCGCCAACGTTTATAACGCCGCAGCAGTAGCTAATATCTTCAAGGCCAAAGAACGCCCGTTATTTGACCCGCTGATTTCCCATATCGCCAACATTGATTTCCTGAGCGAATATGCCTGCACCGATGAACGGGCCATTACCCTGGCCAAACATTTCTGGCCGGGACCGCTGACCTTCGTCCTCAGACGCAAAGACAACAACCCCGCCATTGACCTGGCCTGCGCCGGCCTGAACTCCATCGCCGTCCGCATGCCGAACCACCCCGTCGCTCTGGAACTCATCCGTCAAAGCGGCGTCCCCATTGTTGCCCCGTCGGCCAACCGTTTCAAAACCGTCAGCCCGACCACCGCCCAACATGTTCAGGACAGTCTTGGCAACAAAGTTGATATGATCCTGGATGGCGGAGCTTGCACCATCGGCGTTGAAACCACAATTATTGACCTGACCGGCAAACATATTGTCATTTTACGCGCCGGAGTAATGGCCAAAGAAGAACTTGAAGCCATAAAAAGAAAAAAAATTTACCTCTCCCATGACAATCCTGAATTGCCCAAAGCCCCCGGCCAGCTGCTCAAACATTACGCGCCGCGGATGCCGCTGCGAATTAATGTCGCCGATCATGATGTCAGAGAAGACGAATTTTTCATCGGCTTCGGCAAAGTTCGCGGCGCCAGACTGAACCTGAGTCCTTCCGGAAACCTCTGTGAAGCAGCCGCCAACTTGTTTGCCTACCTGCGTGAGGCGGAAAAACATGACGAATACAAAGGCATCGCCATGTCCCCCATTCCGGAAAACGGCTTAGGTCTGGCCATCAACGACCGTATTCGCCGCGCCTCATACAAGGAATAAAATCATATAAAATCTGCAAAAAGGCTCTTCCCTTTTAGGAAGAGCCTTTTCACTTGCATCATTGAAGAGGTCTACACACACACCTTTCACTGTATCAACAGGAATTATATCATAAATAAGAAATATATGCAATAATCCCCTTTTTCAACCCTCCCCAACTAAAGTATATATCTCCCTTGAAATTCCCCCTTTCATGATTATTTTCTAATTGTATATTGATTTTTAACGTTTGTTATGCTAAAATATTTTTAACTGGTGAGAGGCTCACCAGCCAGGGCGTGATAACCCTTTCTAGTATAGTCGTTCAGGCATAATGACTTTAAAAATGCCAGTACCTTTCCCTTGTGGGGTTGGGATGCTGGCTGAATAAGTTCACGTTCCCTGCAAGGGAATAACCGGTCTTATACCGGAAAAGTGAGGAATAAGTCAGGCCATAAATACTAGTATGGTTATCAACATCCGGTTTGCCCGCCTTTTCTATGAAGGTGGGCTTTCTTTATGTAACCTTAAAGAAAGGATGTTGTTATGAATAATTTTAAATTTTTACTTATCGGGACAAGTCTGTCCTTTATTCCTTTAACCGTGAATGCTCAATGTGTGGCCACGCAAGATTGCGCAACTTTAGGCTATACCGAGACCTCTTGCAACGGCGGCAAAGGCGTGAAATGCCCATTTGGCAACAAGTGGTTCTGTTTTGAAACTGAAGAGGAATTTAAAACAAGACTCTGCCCAGAATTGGGTTTTACCTTAGATTGTTCCGGAAAAAATCAAACCGGTAGCAATTATAGTTGCAACGGGAAATATAATTATTGCAACTGCCATGATGGATATACCTGGAAAAATGGAACATGTGAACAAATCAAACAAACTCAAATTACAGACGGAGCTATTGGCGATTTATATTATTGCAACGGGCAAATTGAAGGCATCAGAATTCCCGGAATGGAATTTTTCGTTTATATAAAAGACCTAAAGCAAGGTTCTCTGGATTCTCTCATGCTATGGAATACAGCCAAGACTGAAAGTTCCAATACCTTTTGCGGCAAAGGTCGCTTACCAACTCTTGAAGAAACAGAAATTATGTATATGTATAACGCCACACTTAACACCCTGTTCTTGGCTGTTGGAGGTTACACTTTTGACCATGATGAAGATGAATATTACTGGACATCTTCCATTTATGAATTTTATGGTCGTCAAGATCATTATATCCGGAATATGCTGAATGGAGACACAAGCCATGGTTGGGAAAGCAGCAAATACCTGGTCCGCCCGGTCGTCGACGCCCATTAAACAACAAAAACAAAGGCCTCATCTTTTATGAGGCCTTCCTCTATAAAATCTCACTTTCTGGAAACAAAGAGCTTAACTTTTTCCCAACAACCGGGAGCCAGCCTGCCCTTGCGCCAAATTGCCGCCAAATCGGCATAACCGGCGGCCGTTTGCTTCAATGCCCGGAACAACCAGCGCCGAACAACCTCCCGCTTCCAGCCGGTTTCCGTTTTTCCCGCGGCAATCACCTGATAAAACTGTCGCATTTCGACCAAATCAAACTTTTGCTTATGATACATTTTCTCAAACAACGCCAACCCGGCAGCATCAACATCCGGCAACACCGCCCGCACCGCATTCAAACGAACTTTCGCCGCATTGTCACCCTGCACTTTACCGGTCGTCAGAGAGGTATTACCGCCAAACCACCGGTATTTAAACAAATATTCCGGCAAATTATAAAATTTGGTCTTGTTCAGCAAATCAACCCACAACTGATAATCCTCAGCATAACGATACGCATCCTGATACCAAATGCCGTTATCCACCAGCAGCGACTTGCGGAACATTGATGCCGGATGACAAACCCCGGCACCTTCCGTCACGGTTCTGACTTTAATTGCCGCATCCTCAACCGGCGCCTTAATCTTCTTTTTTTTCGGAAAAACACTGAAAAAACAGCCGACGACCCCATAATCCGGATGCTCATCCAAAAACGCCACCTGTTTTTTCAACCGCTCCGGCAAAGAAAGATCATCATGATCCTGCCGGGCAATATACATCCCTTTCGCCAGTTTTATCCCTTTGTTTGACGTCTCGGCAATTCCCAGATTTTTCTCATTTTCAATATATACAATCCGCGGATCATCAGATTCCGCCACCACATGCGCCAAAGGTTTCGGCGACGCATCATTGATAATCAAGAACTCAAAATCCCGAAAACTTTGTCCCAAAACCGACCGGATTGTTTCTCTGAGAAAATCCTCATCAGTATTATAAATCGGCATCAACACCGTAACTTTGGGCATCCCCGGCCTCCTCTTTGCGATCACAGGACTCAATAACGATTCTGCAAATACCAGTCAACGGTTTTAACAATGCCGCTGTCAAAATTTTCATCAGCTTTCCAGCCCAGTTCCCGGGTCAGTTTGGTACTGTCAATGGCATACCGCAAATCATGTCCCGGCCGGTCGGCCACAAAAGTAATCAAATCGGCATATTTCCCGCTCTTCCGCGGACGACGCTCATCCAGCAGTGCACAAATTTTATGCACAAGCTGCAAATTGTTGCGCTCGTTAAACCCGCCGACATTATACGTCTCACCGCTTTTTCCCTGATGAAAAATCAAATCAATCGCTTTGCAGTGATCCAACACATACAACCAGTCACGGACATTTGTCCCCTGCCCGTAAATCGGAATGGGCTCCTCCGCCACACATTTGCGGATAATCGTCGGAATCAGCTTTTCGCCATGCTGTTTCGGCCCGTAATTATTAGAGCAATTAGAAGTCGTCACATTCATTCCATAAGTATGATGATACGCCCGCACAATAAAATCCGAACTCGCCTTGCTGGCAGAATAAGGACTGTTCGGCGCATAAGGCGTATCTTCGCGGAACAATCCGGTCTCCCCCAGCGTTCCATACACCTCATCCGTTGAAATATGGTGGAAACGACAATTTTCAAACCCGGGCTTAACTTTGTTCGGCGCCGACATCCAATGCCGGCGGGCATTTTCCAACAGATTAAACGTCCCGCCGATATTCGTCTCAATAAAAGCCTTCGGCCCGGTAATGGAATTATCGACATGACTTTCCGCAGCAAAATGAATCACCCCGCGAATATCATTCGCCTCAAACAGCTCTTTAACCAAAGCCTCGTCACAAATATCTCCCTGCACAAAACGGTAATTCGGCATGTCCGCACATTCTTTAAGATTATCCAAATTGCCGGCATAAGTCAGCTTGTCAAGATTAATCACGCGATAGCCGGGATACTTGGCGCAAAAATACGGCACAAAATTAGAGCCGATAAAACCGGCGCCCCCGGTCACTAAAATTGTTTCAGACATCTTGTCAGACTCTCCTTCCAATAGGGCACGTTTACCCCGAATACGCGTTTAATTTTCGCTTTGTTTAACACACTGTAGCTTGGCCGGACCGCCGGCGTCGGATAAGCCGAAGTCTCAATCGGATTCACCCGGCAGTCAAGCCCGCTTTGAGCCATAATCTCCACCGCAAAATCATACCATGAACAAACCCCTTCATTGCTGAAGTGATAAACCCCGGCCGTCTTTTCCGAAATCTGCGGCAGAATATCAACAATAGCCTGGGCCAGATCACCGGCAAAAGTCGGCGTCCCGGCCTGATCAAACACCACGCCGAGCTCCGGACGCTCCGCTCCCAGACGCCGCATTGTTTTTACAAAATTATTTCCGTGTGACGAATACAGCCACGCCGTACGTATCACCACCGCCTGAGCATTGTTGTCTAGAACCAGCTCTTCACCCTCAAGCTTAGTCCGCCCGTAAACCGACATCGGATTCGGCAAATCATCTTCCTTATAAGGCACACAGCTTTTGCCGTCAAACACATAATCCGTCGACACATGCACCATTTTAACACCGGTTTTGGCCAGATTCCCGGCTCCCGCGGCATTAATCGCCCGGGCTGCGGTTTCATCGCCCTCCGCTTTGTCAACCGCCGTATAAGCCGCACAATTAATAATCGCCTCCGGCTTCATCTCCGCCACAAAAGCCTTGACCGCCGCCGCATCAGTAATATCCAGCACATCCCGGTCAACCCCGAGCGCCCGCCCGGGCAACAACGCCAAAAGCTCCTGCCCCAACTGTCCGTTAGCCCCGACAACTAAAAACATTTTCCAATCTCCGCCAATTTCGGATGAACCTTGTCTTTTTCGGAAAGGACCACTTTATCGGCCGGAACCTGCCAGTCAATTCCCAAAGCCGGATCATTGTACAACAACCCGCCTTCCGCCGCTTTGTTGTAAAAATTATCACATTTATACGTAAACAGCGCCGTCTCGCTCAACACACTGAACCCATGCGCAAAACCTCTCGGAATCAAAAACATCCGCTGATTCTCGCCGGTCAGCTCCACCGCCTCATATTTTCCGAAAGTCAGCGACCCCGGACGCAAATCGACCGCCACATCAAGCACTCGACCACTGATAACCCGCACCAGCTTGGCCTGCGCAGCCTCTCCCTTCTGAAAATGCAAACCGCGAACTGTCCCATAAGTCGAAAAAGACTGGTTATCCTGCACAAAATCATAATGCAACCCTTCTTTCTCAAAAACCTGACGATTATAAGCCTCAAAAAAATAACCGCGGCTGTCCTCAAAAACTTTCGGCTCCACAATCAGCAGCCCGTCTATCTTGGTCTTAATAAAGTTCATGATATTCCTCATATACCTTCAGCAGATAACGTTTATATTCACCGTCTTTCAATGCATCAATCAGTTTTCTCATCTGCACATCGTCAATAAACCCGCGGCGATAAACAATCTCCTCAATACAGGCGATTTTCAGCCCCTGCCGCTCTTCAATAATCTGCACAAACTGGCCTGAAGCCATCAAACTCTCCGGCGTTCCGGCATCCAGCCAGGCGTTGCCGCGGCGCATCGGCACCACATTCATCCGCCCTTCTTGCAAATACATATTGTTCAAATCGGTAATCTCCAGCTCACCTCTCGCCGAAGGCCTAAGCTCTCTGGCCTTTTGCACCACATCCGCCGGATAAAAATATAACCCGACCGATGCATAATTCGACTTCGGCTTTTGGGGTTTTTCCTCAATTGATACCGCTTTGAAATTTGCATCAAACTCCACAACCCCAAACCGCTCCGGATCAGAAACATGATAGGCAAAAATCGTCGCCACTTTTCCCAGATTTCTGGCAACTTCCTCCTGAAAAAAGTGAAACTGCTCTCCCATATAAAAAATATTATCCCCCAAAATCAGACAAACGTCATCATTTCCGATAAAATCGGCACCGATTGTAAAAGCCTGGGCGATTCCTTTAGGCTCAGGCTGAACGGCATACGCAATATGCAGACCGAGCTGTTCCCCGTTTCCAAAAAGCTTTTCAATATTCGGCGTATCCTGCGGTGTTGAAATAATCAGAAAATCCCTGATGCCGAACAGCAAAAGCGTCGACAACGGATAATAAATCATCGGCTTGTCATAAACCGGCAACAGTTGCTTTGAAATTGCTTTTGTCAGCGGATACAGCCTTGTGCCACTCCCGCCGGCCAATATAATACCTTTCATATAAATTCCCATACTTCTGATCAAGCAATATCCATATTCTAATAAACCGGAACATAAATTTCAACTTCAAAATAACTTTCTCCGAAAATATCAACATTTTCTCTTAATCCTAAAAAAATTTTAACCTTTTATGTGTTTGAATAAACCCAATCGGTAAAAAAACTTTTATGGAAAGGATTCGTGCAATGATGCCCCAAATATCTGAAATACCTGAAATCAGTCAGATGATATTCGAAGATGGAACTCTGTTTACTTATATCGGCCTCGCAGCTGGTGTAGCAACCGTTGCGGCTTTTGCCATCCAAACTCTGCGCATCCTCTCAACCAAAAACATTACCGGCCTGTCCAGCTATATGTACACCATGTACAGCCTGGCTCTGATCTGCTGGTTTGCCTACGGCGTTTACATTGAATCCTGGACGCTGGCCATCTCCAACCTGATTACATTTTTCTTCACTTTTGCCATCCTGATTCTGATTCTTTACTACGATGAAGAAGACAAAATTGAGCGTTACCGCCGTGATCCGCTGACCTATCTCTTCAACAAAAAATATTATGAAGAGACCGTCCCCGTAAAAATCGTTGAATCCATCATTGCCGAAAAACCTTTTTCCATCATCGTGGCCAAACTCAACAATCTGGATAAAATATACGAACAATTCGGCGGCAAATACCGCGACCGGGCTCTGAAACTGACGGCCAAAACACTGGAAAAAGCTCTGCGTGACAGCGATTTCATCGCCCGCATTGACACCAACAAATTTGCCATTTTCCTCGCCAATTCCGACGAAAAAATCGCAAAAACCGTTTCTACCCGCGTTCTTGAAAGCATTCACGACACCGAGGTCAAAAAATCAAACACCCAAACAGCACACCTTGAAATGCTTATGGGCATCTGCTCATCCAAACATGCAACCGACCTGACCGAGCTGACGGTAAAAGCTGAAAAAGCCCTTGCCGAAACCTCTTATAAAACGCGCAATATGATAAAAATTTATAAAGACGAAAGAAAAAATAAAAGCAAAAAATAAACACGAAAAAAATCCCTGACCGACGTAATTTTTTTAGAGTTTACTCAAAACGGTCAGGGATTTTTCATACCCGGACCATCTCTAAAAATTATGCCTGAACCCAAAATTCAGATCCAGCGGCACATCAATTTCATCCCCCATATATGTCGAAACATTCAAATACAAACTGTTATTCTCATTAACATCGGCACTCAGCCCCGCACCAAGCTCAACCATTGTTCCTTCCAAATCCTCATCAAACGTATAATTGGCAACCGTCACATCGCTCTTGTTGCGAAACTCGCGCAACACCCCGGCTTTCGCAAACATCGTAAACGGAAAAGACAAAGTCTCACTAAAATGCTTTCCGCCCATGACCCCGATACGCCCAAGCAGAGAGTCCTGATTTTTTCCGGAAATTTTGGTATGATAATTAGTCCGGTAAGTCACATCGTCCAGCCACATATAAGTCGCCTGTAACTGCGGCTCTGCAAACCACCCGTCTTGAAAATCAAAACGCTGCCCGGCCTCTGCCGAAACACTCCAGCCGTCCAGATTATATTTTCCGAACACCGGCAGCGCCGAAGGCATATATGTCACCAGTTTCTGCCGATGATAATAATATGTTCCGGCCAAATCCAAATATTGTTTGTCCGCATTAACCATCGTAGAATACAAAGAAACACTGTTGGTCTTGCCGTCTCCTTTTCCCAAACGGTCAAACTCCTGATCGGCAGAAGTCACCGCAGTACTGATACCGACACTCCAACTATCCACCAAACTCTGATTAAGATCAAGATCAAACCCGGCCTGCACACCCGAAATATCAATATCGCTCTCTGTATCATCCTTATAGTTCAGTTCCACTTTACGCCCGATTCCTCTGACCCACAATCCTTTGGTATGTGTAAAATGCGTCTCGCCAAGACGTGTGTTCAAATTACGTAAATGTGCATAAAAAATACTGTTCAACGAACTGAATGTATTCTTCGCCAAAATAGAAGTATCCGTATTATTTGTCGTCCGCTGCAAACGCCACTCATCCCCAGAATGCACCAGCTCATATTCAAAGGCACCGGCATCCATTGCGCCGCCGGTCAGATAAAATTGCTCACTTCCACCATTCTGCTCCACCAGATGAACCTGATCAGGCAAAGTCTCGTCCAAACTGTAATCCACCACAGTCAACCCGAAAGTACCCGACCCGTTATTAACCACCAGCTTATCATTATATCCGCCCGAAAAATTACTGACCAGTTTGAATGTCCCCTGTCCCGACAAATTGTTCATTGTCAACTCACCCTGCCCAAGACTGAACATTTCAACAACCCCGTTATTCATGGACAAATCATCAATAACCGCATTATCATAAAAAAGCAGACCGGAATTATTCAGCGCCGTTTTACCCTTCAAATCCACATTCGGATAAATAACCGTTTCACCGCCATTAACCGTCAAATCGGAAACATCGGCATAATCATAAATATAGAGGCTGCCGCCATTATTGGTTCCCCCCTTAAACACGGCATTTTCATTAATCACCTGCGTTCCGCCATACAAAATCGTATTTTCAGCCGTTCCGTCAACATCCTGCTGCCCGTAAATCTTCGTTCCCGAGGCCACGCCACCGCGTTTCACAACCTGCCGGGCGCCTGACGCAACAGTCGCATTGCTGTCCGTTCCGTAAACAACCTGAGAACCCGAATTAATCATCGAATCAAAAGCCTTGCCACCGGAATAAACCGTCATACTCCCGCCGCTGACTGCCGTATTCCGAGCCTCTCCATAAACTTTCTGAAAAGCCCGGTACTGAATATTCGTCCCGTTAGAGACACCTCTTCATCGGCAGCCGAAGCTACCGTGACGCGCAATCTGGGTACTATCTCCAACCGTGGTGTTGAGATCAATACCGACGTTGACGTCTTCCGTAACAAGAACTGGACCGTTAACCTGGCTGCCAATGCCACCTTCCTGAAGAACGAGATTGTGAAACTGCCCGACCAGAACAAGGACGGTATCATATCGGGTGCATACAAGATCGTGGAAGGTCGCAGCCGTTACGAGTTCTACACTTATACGTTCGAAGGAGTAGACCAATTGACCGGTAATTCTCTCTACAAAGCCAATCTGGAGGACTATTACGTCAAACTGTCCGACGGTACTACACTGGGTAACAAACAGACCGGTACCGACATTACCAGCAAGGCAACTGTGATAAACGGAGTGCCTTATGTCACCAACACCACTTACGGTCAGCGCGAATTTCACGGTTCAGCTCTGCCTACCGTATATGGCAGCTTCACGGGTACGGTCAGCTACAAGTCGCTCACGCTT
>CALXTH010000115.1 GCA_944391365.1 uncultured Alphaproteobacteria bacterium
AGGCGCGATGCTCAGATAGAGTTAGCGGAGGGTGAAAAGAGAACATTTCCCTCTCTTGATAGAGAGGGTTAGGGTGAGTAGATTTTTATATTATCTACTCATCCGTCTAGCTGCGCTGACGCTTGCGTCGGTCATTCTATTTGTAACATTTGCGGCGGTTGCTATCGCTCTCTTGCAAATTAACAAATTATCGCCTGTCGGCGAAAATCAATCCCCCGGATTGATTTTCTACTCCAGCCTTCCCTATCAAGGGAAGGGACACTGTTGCAAGCTGGCGCAGCTTGACCCGGTCGGTTAGCTATGGCTTGTTTTTTAATAACCAAAATAGACTATACGGTTGCCACCGTCTTTCACCGCTTTTTTGACAGCAAGATCGGCATGTTCTATCAGCTTTTTGGCTGAAGTCGCCGGTTCAGGAAACATACTGACCCCAAAGCTGGTTATCAGCCGGTAATCAGTAAAATTATCCGTTACCGGCTCATCAAAAAGCGATTTTAAGCGGGTGCACTCCGTTGCCAGTGTGTCATAATCCGCAATATTGGGAATAAGAATCCAGAAATGTTGCGGCTGGAGCCCGCGGGCAAAGGTATAGCTTTTATTCAAAACCATGGAGATTCTGGAAATAACCCGTTTGAAAATAATTTCCGTATTACCAACCCGGGCAAAAGTATCAAAATTATCAAGATTAATGCACAGCAGTGCTATGATATTTTTGCCAAAGCTGATACCTTTGTTGTTGGCGTTGTTGACCACAACCTGAAGCCGGTCTTCCATCAGATAATAATTCGGCAGGCCCGTTTCTTCATCATAAAGCCCGGTGATTATCCCGCCTTTGGGGCGGAGAGACTCCCCGATCAGAATAAAGCTGAATGTTTTGTCGTCCGGGATATAAATTGCATCAAAGCTGATTTTGCGGACTTTTCCCTGCGGGCGTTTCATGCCGATGATCATGCTTTTGTTGTCGGTCAGGATATCGCCTATTCCCTCCGCAACGGCGTTCCAATATTCGCTGCTGACATATTGCAGAAAATCGGTGTTATAGACGCTTTCCTCAGAATCGGCATCAACCAGTTTCAGAAACGAGACATTGGAATACACAATTTTGTCATCACTGATGACGACAACCGGGTGAGAAGAGCGACGGAAAACCTTTTCAACCAGTTCGGAAAAAGGCAGCATGATTTCATTAAAAGATGTTTCTTCCCGGGCCGCTTCTTCTTTCCGGGGAGGGGCTGAAGGCGTTTCAACCGGTTCAGCGGCCACAGGAAGATTGTCGTTGTCACCTCCGGCTTCAGGCATAATCCGTTCCAAATCATCAAGATTGATGTGATATGCTGCCGCCGTTTGCAACAGGGAAATATCCGCCGCGGCTTCAGACTTGTCGGGAAGCGGAATTTCCAAATAGTCCAGTGAAGATAAATCCGGTTGTTTGTTTTTCATTCGTCACCTCATTATTCCGATTTTATCATAACGCTGATTTTTTTAAATTGCAATTGCTTAAATGTTTGCGCTTTATTAATAAAATTGTTTTATGATGAGGAAAAATTAAAGCAGATACGAGATTTTTTTAATGGCTGAAGAAGATACAAAGATTGAACAGGAAGTCAGCGCTTATGACGCTTTGCAAAATCAGGGAGACGATGTCTCTCCCGATAAGTTTTTGCTGAAAGAACGTTTTGAAATTGATTTTTCAGAACATCTTTTGTGGCTTGACAATAATTCGGCCAAGGCATATCCGGTCTCAGACAGGATTGATTCTTCCCGGCGGCTTTTCGCTTTGATTTGCGACAATGAAACCTCTCCCAGGATGTCTTTGCTGCCTTATCTGAAATCAATGGAAAATCCCGGACTGATGAAGCTGGTGGAATATGGTCAGGTCAGTTATTATCCTGAAAAATCACAAAATATGGCGCTGATTTATGAGCTGCCGGCCGGCGGAAAAGTTTTTGAAAACGGCATTTCCAGCATGGATTTGCAAAACAATCATGAAAAATTCCGCAAGGTGGCTCTGAATTTGATGGGAATCGCCGAGGCTTTCAAGGGTATGGGGATTACACACCGCGCCATCCGTCCCGACAACCTTTATTATAAAGACAGTGAGCGCACGGAAATTATTGTCGGCGATTGTGCCGCTTCTTTTCCGGCGTATCATCAGCCACCGATGTTTGAAACCATTGAAAGTCTGATGGCCGACCGACAGGCGCGGGGAAACGGAACCGACAAAAATGATGTTTATGCCGCCGGAATGGTGTTGTTGTGTCTGGTCTGCGGAAAAGAAATTGGCGGAGATTTATCCGCTCCGGAAATTTTACGCCAGAAAATCCGCAAAGGTTCTTTTAACTTTGTCAGTTCTCTGGAAAAAATCCCCAATTTTTATGTGACGATTTTTAAAGGTATTCTGAATGATGTTGCCGAGGCGCGCTGGGGATATAATCTGCTGTTTAATGTTTTGGAGGGGAAGCCCAACAATCATAATTCGCAAAATATTACCGAGAAAGCCAAAAGAGCCCTGACCATCAACGGCGAAAAAGTTTATACGGCCAGTGAAGTCGTTTATATGATGCAATCCTGCACAGATGAGGCCTATGAGCTGGTGGTGCAGAATAAAATAACCGACTGGATCAAAAGCAGCCTGGAAGACGAGAAGTTGTCTACAAAGTTTGATACGCTGGCCAAACAGGAATTGGCAAGCGGCGGCAATAAAGACCTGACCGTGGCTCGAGCCTGTATTTTGTTGTGTCCGGACATGCCTGTCCGTTATAAAAGTGTTGTCTTTTTTCCGGACGGAATTGCCAAGGCTGTTTTCTTGCAAATGAAACATCAGCAGAGTTTGGATGTTTATGTTGAAATTTTTGGTTCCGACCTGATTAAATTATGGTATCAGGAACAGGAAACGCTCCGCTCGTCAGCCAATACAACCGAGTTCAAGCTTTATATTCTGCGACGGGAGATCGGGTATGGCATTGAACGTATTATTTATGACATTGACAGTGATATTCCCTGTGTCAGTTCTTTGTTCGGCAAAGAGCTGGTTTACGGGCCGCAGCAGGTTCTGAAGGCTCTTGATGCGTCATTCAGTGAGCAAAATATTGCCAAAGTGCCTTATGACCGCAGTATTATCGCCTTTTTGCGCTGCCGGATGGGAAAGAAAATTGACAATATTCTGAGTGATCTCAATTCCTCCCGCGAAGAGCTGAAAGCGGCGGCCATTATGCATTTGTATGCCATGATGCAGAACAAATACGGGCCGGCCAAGCTGCAAAACCTGAGCGCCTGGCTGATTAACTTCCTGAAAATTATCATTAAAATTTATCATAATAAAAAATATCAGCGATACCTTGAAAAAGAGCTGATCAAAATAGCAAAGACGGGAAAGCTTTATGAAATCGTCAATCTGCTTGAAAACGAACATGCTCTTGAAAAAGACCGCATTGATTATGCCAATGTGTTAAATGAAGTCAGTCTTTTAACCGGTGAAAAAAACAAAATTCTTAATCATTCGGACAAAATGGATGAAGAAGCCCGGAATGCCGCCCTGAGGTTTGCTTCTATTCTGGCAATGGTTATGATGACGGCTTCCTTTGCGTTTAACCTCATTTCATGGGTGTTGAAATGAAACAAAATAAAACCAAGAACAATGAAATTCATCTGACAGATTCTTTTAAGCGCCTGAACTGGCTGCAGAAGTCGGCACTGGTTTTCTTTTTGATTATCTTGATGATAACAACCTTTCCGATTGTGCTGATTTTACTTGTCGGATTGTTGCCGACGATTACGGTTATGTATACCGACCGCCGGAATTATGACAAGCAGATTATCATCGGCTGCTTTAATCTGGCGGGCGTTTTCTTTTATTTGTTCGGGGTGATGGGGAATTATGCCGCACATAACGGACGTTTTGACATTATCAATGACGTTACGATGCTGATTGTGATGTTGGGCAGTGCAGCTCTCGGCCTGGTTTTGTATAATGAACTGCCCAGTTTATATATTTATTTTGTCCGTTCCAATTACAAACACCGGATTGAAAAAATCAACCAACGTCTGGAAAAGCTTTCTGAAGAATGGGGAATTGAGGTTCCGTCGGTTCAAGAAGAAAGCAATCTGTCAAAAAGTTCAAACGGATAATCAGTTTTCGACCGAAAGTTCAAGCCATTCATTTTCAAGTCGGTCGATGGTCTCGTTCAGCTGTTTCAATTCCTTTTGGTATTTAATCAGCTCTTCAACAGCAAGCGGCGACTGGAAAAGCTCTGTCAGGTCAGCGCTTTGGTTTCGGCAGAAGGTGAGTTCCTGCTCCAGCTGCCGAAGACGGGCTTTGCGCTCTTTGTCGGCGGCTTTGGCGGCTTGTGCTTTTTGACGTGTTTCCTGTTTTTGTTTTTCGGTCTCACGTTTTAATTTTTGTTCATTTTTGCTTTCCGCGGCAGAGCTCAGTAAAAACTGTTTATAATCATTCAAATCTCCGGCATAAGGGCGGCACCCTCCTTTGGCCACCAGCCATAAATCATCAGCTACCAGTTCAATCAAATTAAAATCATGTGTAATCAGGATGACCGAACCTTTATAGGCGTTCAGCGCCTCAACCAGAGCGTCGCGGGCTTCCATGTCCAGGTGATTGGTCGGCTCGTCAAGGACTAGCAGATTCGGGGCATTCCGGCTCATGGCGGCAAACAGCAGCCGGGCTTTTTCACCGCCGGAAAGCCGGTCTATCCGGGTCAGGGCTTTTTCCTGTTCCAGCCCAAAACGCGCCAGATGTGTCCGGACGGCTGTTTCCGTTTTATCGGGCATCAGTGTTCCCATATATTCGGCCGCCGTCATTTCCAACGGAAGTTCTTCACTTTGATGTTGTGCGAAGTAACCGACTTTAAGTTTGGGTGAGCGGTGAAAGACTCCGGTCCACGGTTCAAGACGTCCGGAAATCAGTTTGGCAAACGTTGACTTCCCGTTCCCGTTGGCTCCGAGCAGCGCTATCCGGTCATTGTCAACAATGCTCAGATTGAGACGGCGCAACACGGTTTTGTCTCCATAACCGGTGGAAACGTTTTCCAAAGTGATGAGCGGCGGCGCCAATTCTTCCGGCTCGGGAAAATCAAAATGCGCCGAGGCTTCATCTTCCATTAAGGCTACAGGGGCAAGTTTTTCAAGCATTTTTATGCGGCTTTGCGCCTGTTTGGCTTTGGAGGCTTTATAACGAAAGCGCTCAACGAAAGACTCCAGGTGGCGGCGTTTCTGTTCCTGCTTTTTATATTGTTTTTCAAGCAGTTCTTTTTGTTCGGCTCGGGTCTGGCGGAAGGTATCATAATTTCCGCCGTAAGTTATCAGTTTTTGATGATCAAAATGGATAATATAATTGCAGAGGCTGTTTAAAATGCTGCGATCGTGGCTAATCAGGAGCAAGGTTCCCCGATATTTACGTAAATGATTTTCAAGCCAGATTGATGCTTCCAAATCAAGATGGTTGGTCGGTTCATCCAGCAACAAGATATCCGAGGGCTGAAACAAAGCTGCCGCCAGAGCCAGCCGCATTCGCCAGCCACCCGAGAATTCACTGACCGGACGGGACAAGTCATTATTGTCAAATCCCAGACCACTGAGAATGGCCGAAGCTCTCGCCGGCGCTGAAGCCGCTTCTATGGTCTTTAATCTTTCGTGGATTTCTGCCGTTTCTGTTGCTGAGGCTTTTTCCAGTTGAGACAAAAGTTCGGAACGTTCTTTATCCTGAGCCAAAACAAAATCCAAAATTTTGGCTGATGTATCACCGATATCCTGCGCAACATAAGCAATTTTGGCCTGTTCGGGAAAACTGATGCTCCCGCTCTCGGTTTCCTGTTCTCCCTGCAAAGTATGAAGTAATGTTGATTTTCCACAGCCATTCGGTCCGACAATGCCCGCTTTCCAGCCATCGGCTATATGAGCCGAGGCATGGTCGAGCAAAACTTTGGCGCCAATGCGAATCGTAATTTTGTTTAAATCAATCATTCAGTTCCGACAGGGTATGGTGGTTGGCCGCGAAGTCTTTGACAACAAAAGGGGTGACTGGTGCTTTTGACTTTTGGGAAAAAATCAGACCGTGTCCCAGGCATAACCCGAAATCTATATTCAATTCGGTTTCACAACGGTTGAGATATTCGGCCTGAGCGGCAGGGTCACAGGAAGGTCCTTTATGATCTTCACCCAAAATATCACAGTTTTGGAGCCCGCTCTCCTTACAATCCGTCAAAAAGACTTCAAAGCCGGCGTTTTCCAAAGATTTTTTCAATAACGGGGCATAGCTCATCATGCTTTTGCAGCTGGCGATGCCGATTTTTCTGAAACCGGCATTACGAGCAAAATTTATCAGTTCCTGCAAGCGGGATTTGCAGCGTGAGGCATAGCTGATTTGCATTATTCTGCGGTCTTCTTCATTATACAGAGAAGCGTCGGCCATTGTTTTGCTCCTGAAAATTATTATTTGTTGAGATATTAAACGATAAAACAAAAAAAGCAACTTTAAACCGTTTGTTAGTTTTTAAATGTTAAGGTTCAGAGATGGTTTGGGAGATTATCTTGATGAAATTAAATGATTTACTGAAAAATACCGGAGTAAAAAATCCGGGCGCTGATGTGGACATTTGCGGGCTGACGGCCGACTCTCGCCGTGTGGAAAAAGGTTTTTTGTTTGCCGCGCTGAAAGGGGTTAATACGGACGGGAACAAATATATTCCGCAGGCTATATCCAACGGCGCCTCGGCCATCTTGACCTCCGGAGAAGGCGAGGATGCCGCCGGTTCATTTTCTGAGGTTATTTTTCTGAAATCTGCGACTCCGCATCGGGATTTTGCCTGTCTTGCCGCTAATTTTTACGGGCAGCAGCCGGCTCATATTGCCGCCGTCACCGGCACCAACGGTAAGACCTCCATTGCCGATTTTATCCGGCAGGTTCTGAATATGTCCGGACGGAAGGCTGCCAGTCTCGGAACGCTTGGCGTTATCAAAAACAACGAGGCTCCGCAATATGCCATGACGACCCCTGATCCGGTCTCGCTTCATCAGGAATTGAAAGCATTGGTTGATGACGGATATGATTATCTGGCCATGGAGGCCTCCAGCCACGGTTTGTGTCAATACCGGCTTGGCGGGGTTAAGGTGCAGGTGGCCGGTTTTACCAATCTGACCCGGGATCATCTGGATTATCACAAAACAATGGAAAATTATCTGGCGGCAAAAAAAATTTTGTTTACCGATATTTTAATTCCCGGCGGCAGCGCCGTGCTGAATGCGGATATTGAGGTTTATCCGGCTTTGCGGGAAGCCTGTGAACAGACCGGCAAGAAAGTTGTCTCTTATGGACGAAACGGCAAAGAACTGCGCCTGATTAATGCTGTTCCGCAGGCTGAGGGACAAATACTGGATATTGATTATTATGGGCAAAGACAACGGCTGACTATTCCGCTGGCGGGAGAATTTCAGGCAATGAATGTTCTCTGCGCTTTGGGAATGCTGGCCGAGCTGACCGGCAAGCCGTTTGAGATGATAAAATATATTGAAAAAATTCACGGCGCCAAAGGACGACTGGAGCTGGTCAGGCGGCTGGACAACGGGGCTGCCATATATGTGGACTATGCCCATACGCCGGATGCGATTGAAAATGTTTTGAAAGCCATGCGCCCGCATTGCTCCAATCATCTGGCTATTTTATTCGGCTGCGGAGGAGACCGCGACAAAGGCAAACGGCCGCAGATGGGTAAAATTGCCGACGAACTGGCCGATAAGATTTATGTTACCGATGACAATCCCCGCTCGGAAGAACCCGCCGAAATCCGCGCCGAGATTATGGCGGCTTGTCCGCACGGGCTCAATATCGGAGACCGGCGGCAGGCTATCCGGCAGGCGGTGGCAGAACTTGAATCCGGTGATATTCTGATTGTGGCCGGTAAGGGGCATGAGCCCGGACAGATTATTAAAGGCGTGACTTATCCGTTCAGCGATCATGAAGAAGTTTTGAAAGCT
>CALXTH010000116.1 GCA_944391365.1 uncultured Alphaproteobacteria bacterium
AGTCAAAAAACACCAAATAATCCATAATTTTTATTTTTTATAAGAATAAAACAAATCTGCCATTTTCACACAGCCTTCTTTCGAACCAATCATCAATAGTGCCCACGGCACGCTTTCTGATATCATCCGCCGGACAAAAGCAGTAGCCGCCTCTTGCTGAAAATCATGCGTGACCAGCCATTCCGCCCAGACAAACGCCGATGTCCCGGATTTTTCTGCTTCTTTCAAAAGCCAGAGTGCCGCCTGACGCGTTGTCAAGACCTCAACCATTTCCGGAACCATTTTTTTCAACAAACGGAATTCTTCCCTGCCCGGATCATTTTCCACCTGCCGAAGCAACGAACTCAACGATGCATACTGCCCGTCACAAAGTTCGGGAAAACACTTCAACAGCGATAAAAAATAAGCAAATTGCCGCTGAGCGTCTTCCCGGTGCAAAAGAGCAAAGACATCTGCCTTTTGCCTGAAATCGGCCTGAAGCAAAGCCGCTCTTTCTTTCCAGCTTTTCTCCAACAACCCCAATTCAGCCATCAAATGCCAGTGATTAATCTTTTCTTTCTGCATGATTTTTTCCAAAACAGCAATCTGCTGCTTCAAAAAAACATACTGATTATTAAATCTGATATAATCCATAAAAAAATATTTAATAATGAAACATAAAAATTAAGAAAACAACCTCACACTATCACTTTTAGACAAAATGTCAAATATTTTCTTGAACATACAACCAACTGATGGCCCCATCGCCTCAATGGCGCCTCAAATCGTTTGCTCTAAAAAACAATTATTATCCCGGCTACAAAACCTCTTTCTGCCCGACAAAACCGGCGGCCTGCAACAAAACCGCCGACACAATCTGATTAACTTCGGCGGCCGTTTGCGCTTCATCCGTCCAAACCCAGACCTGAATCTTCGGCTCTGTTCCTGATTTGCGCACCAATAGCCGACCCTTCCCCTCAACCGCTCTTTCTGCCTCTCTGACTGCCTCCTGAAACGCCGGCAGTTCAAAAGCCGCTGTCATGTCTTCCTTGGAAGCAAAACGACTGTCCACACGTTTTTTGGCCATTGGCTGAAACAACGGAAAAATTTCACTCATTTTTTTCCCGCTTTTGAGCAATCCGAGACTAAGGATCAAACCGACAACCAGCGCATCTCCGGTCTTGGAATAATCAGCCACAACCATATGCCCGGACTCCTCTCCGCCGATATTCGCACCAAGCTCTTTCATCCGCTCAACCACATACCGCTCACCGACAGCCGTCCGTTCACAACCGATTCCTTCAGTTGACAGAAAACGGTCCAACGCCGGATTGGAAAGCATATTCACCACCACAGTATGAGCTTTCAGGCGTCCTTCATCCTTAAAATATTTTCCCAAAAAAGCCAACACCTGATCTCCGTCCAAACGGTTGCCCTGTTCATCACAAATAATAATCCGGTCACCATCGCCGTCACAGGCAATTCCCAAATGAGCATGCGCTTCTCTGACCACCTGCTGCATATGCTCAATATGCTGAGAACCGCAGTCTTTATTAATATTAAGCCCGTCAGGCTCATGACCGAGCACAATCACTCCGGCGCCCAACTGCTTGAAGACTTCCGGCATCAACTTATAAAAAGCGCCGTTGGCACAATCCAACACCACACGCAACCCATGCAGCGGCTGGTCATTTTCTCCGGCAATCTCCAGCAGTTTGTCCGCATACAACATAACCGCGTCCGGCATCTGCGTCGCCGTTCCGATATGCTCGGCAGACAGAGCAAACGCACCGGCCTCAATGGCTGCCTCAATCTGCCGGGTCGCCTCGTCTGAAAACTTGTCCCCCTGCGCGTCAATCAGCTTAATACCATTGTCATGATACGGATTATGCGACGCCGTAATCATCACCGCCATATCCACCCCGAGCGACGCCGTAATCGAGGTTAATACCGGCGTCGGCATAACCCCGAGCAGAACCACATCAACACCGGCCGCCATAAACCCCGAAGCCAGCGCCGCTTCAAGCATCTCTCCGGAGACGCGTGTATCCCGGGCAATGGCTACTTTTTTCTTATCTCGACAAACCAAAGTCCCGACCGCCATCGCCAGTTTCAGCGCGAACTCCGCCGTCATCGGATATTGGTTGGCCACCCCGCGCACACCATCTGTTCCAAAAAGTTTATTGCCCATATAATCCTCCGTTTTTTTTCAAACAACGAACCTCATCCGCTCTCTGTAATATTTTGCCAGTTCAGAGTTCGGGAATTGACGCCTGCGTCCTTTTCTCTTCCGGTACCGGTGCGTCCTTAACCAGCGCGACTTTCTCGCCTTTAATCACGGCCTGAATATCCTCACCTGTCAGCGTCTCATATTCGATCAAAGCCTGCGCCAGCCGTTCCCATTCCTCGTGCTTTTCTTTCAGGAGAGCTACCGCTTTTTCGTGTCCTTCCAGAACCAAAGCCTTAATTTCCTCATCCACCAGCCGGGCTGTTTCTTCGCTCATATTCTGATTTTGCGTCACCGACTTGCCCAGAAAAACCTCACCGGAATTTTCAGCATACAAAATCGGCCCGAGCTTGTCGCTCATCCCCCATTCAGTCACCATGGAACGCGCCAGATTCGTCGCCGCTGAGATATCACCGGAAGCCCCGGAAGTCACCTCACCATGCCCGAATTTCAACTCTTCGGCCGCCCGGCCGCCCATAGCCACTACCAGCCGCGCCAGCATCTGCTGCCGGGTAAAAGAATAGCGGTCTTTTTCGGGCAGATACTGCACCATCCCCAGTGCCCGCCCGCGCGGAATAATCGTCGCCTTGTGAATTGGATCGGCCCCCTCGGTAAACAAACCGCAAATAGCATGCCCGGCCTCATGATAAGCCGTCAGCGTTTTTTCCTTTTCATCCATCGCCATTGACTTGCGTTCATTGCCCATCAAGACCTTGTCCTTGGCTTCATCAAACTCCCGAGAAGTCACTTTGCGCTTGTTTTTACGCGCCGCAAGCAAAGCCGCCTCATTCACCAGATTCGCCAAATCCGCTCCCGAGAACCCGGGCGTTCCGCGGGCAATAACCGACAAATCAACATCCTTGGCCAGCGGAACATTTTTGACATGAACTTTCAAAATTTCTTCACGTCCCTTAATATCCGGATTCACCACCGTCACCTGACGGTCAAAACGCCCCGGCCGCAACAAAGCCGGATCCAGCACATCGGGACGGTTTGTCGCCGCAATCAGAATAACATTTTCATTCGCGTCAAAACCATCCATTTCCACCAACAGCTGGTTCAGTGTCTGCTCGCGCTCATCATTTCCGCCGCCCAAACCGGCACCGCGATGACGCCCGACCGCATCAATTTCATCAATAAACAACAGGCACGGCGCATTTTTCTTGGCCTGGGCAAACATATCCCGCACACGGGACGCCCCCACGCCGACAAACATTTCCACAAAATCAGACCCTGAAATAGAAAAAAACGGCACATTTGCCTCTCCGGCCACCGCCTTGGCCAACAGGGTTTTGCCTGATCCCGGAGGGCCGACCAGCAAAACCCCCTTCGGAATTTTGCCGCCCAGCCGTTGAAACTTCTGCGGATCTTTCAAAAACTCAATAATCTCTTCCAGTTCCTGCTTGGATTCGTCACACCCCGCAACATCGGCAAAAGTCACTTTTTTGGTGTTTTCAATCAACCGGGCGCGTGACTTGCCGAAACTCATCGCTTTGTTGTTGCCCGAATTGGCCTGCCGCATAAAATAAATCCACACGCCGACCAGAAGAATCATCGGAAACCACGAGACAAAAACACTCCAAAACGTTGAAGACGATGTATCCAGCGGCCTGGCCTCAACCCTGACGCCGTTTTTGCGCAGTGTCTCCACCATACTCGGATCATAAGGCGAATAAGAATAAAATTTCTTGCCGTCCGTCAATGTACCGGAAATATCCGCTCCCTCAATCAAAACCTCGCTGACTTTTTTGCTCTCCGCCAGATTCATAAAATCAGAGAAAGCCATCTTCTCACCGCCTGCCTTAGGTGTCCCGGCGCCCATGCCGTTCATCAGCATCGTCAGGACCAGCAAAATCGCCACCCAAATTGCAATACTTTTAGATTGTCTCATTCCGATTCCTTATAAAAATAACAAACTAACCCCTAAATATATAATTTGAAAGCCGGCAAAACACAAGAGGGATTATCACCTTCCCCCAAAAACTTCATCCTCTCCCTTTTCTTTCAAACAAATCCTTTAACCACCCCGCCTTGAAAATCCTCATTTCGTGATTATTTCCTAAATGTATATTGATTTTTAACGTTTGTTATGTTAAAATAACTTTAACTGGTAAAAGTTTACCAGCCAGGGTTTGAACGCCCTTTTGAGATGAGTC
>CALXTH010000117.1 GCA_944391365.1 uncultured Alphaproteobacteria bacterium
GTCCGGATTATATTTATTCGGTTGACGGCTCAGATGCGGCGCGTCAGCGGACGGAACAGGCTTATTATAATAATATGATCAGCAATTTTCAGCCGCAGTTTGATCAGCAGCGGAGTGATTTGGAAACCAGGCTGGCCAATCAGGGGCTGGCTGTCGGCAGTGAGGCTTATCAGCGGGCGATGAATGATTTGAACACGCAGCAGAACAATGCTTATGTTAATGCGGCAAATCAGGCCGTGATGAGCGGGCAGAGTGCTTTCAGTCAGAGTTTGCGTGATAATATCAACAGTGCGAATTTTACTAATAATGCCAGAATGCTGCCGGTTAATGAGATTTTGCAGCTACTGACCAATTCAATATCAGGGTATGACAAGAATATGGCCATGTACGGGATTTTGAATCCGGCTGATCAGCAGATTGCCCAGAATCGCCTGTATAATTCTCAGGCTCAGCAGGCTGCCGGAGACAAGTTTATTCAGGGGGCGTTGAACGGGGCGGCACTGGCTTTTTCTGATGCCAGAATAAAAGAAAATATTAAACCGGTCGGTCGTTTGGATAACGGTTTGAGCGTTTATGTATTTAATTTTATCGGCGATGATGTGCCGCAAATTGGTTTGTTGGCGCAAGAGGTGCGAAAAGTTCATCCGGAGGCGGTGTTTGAAGACGAGCAGGGGATTTTGCGCGTCGATTATGCGGCGGCCGTTATGTAAACAAAATTTGTGGTTTGGAATAAAGCTCCGGGGTTGCCGGAGCTTTTGTATAATAAGGAGAAAGAAAAATGGCTTTTGACAGTCAGGGAAATTTTTCAAGAGTGCATAACTGGGAAGATGACCGGCGAAATGATATTGAAATCGTGACGGATCATCATGATGAGGAAGACGATAATTTTGCCGCCGGGCTTAACCAGTGTTTTTTGCGGGACGGGCGTGTGGCAATGCAGGATAATTTTGATGCCGGGAATTTTCAGCTGAAAAACGTGCGGGAGGCGACGCTGGACAAAGATGCCGTGAATTTCAAACAGCTGAAAGACCAGATTGATGTTTTGAAGACGGCATTGCTTGGTCATTTGAACAACGGATTGAAAGTCGGTGATATCAAGTATTCTTTGCAGACGGCCAATCATGATAACTGGCTTTTGTGCGACGGGCAGGAAATCAGCCGCGCGGATTATCCGGATTTGTTTAAGGTTATCGGTATTAATTTTGGTGCCGGGAACGGGACGACAACTTTCAATGTGCCGGATTATCGCGGGTGTTTTATCCGGATGCTGGGTGAGACGTCTGCCGAAGATTTTTATACAAAACAGGCGGAAGGGCTGCCGAATATTACCGGGGCGTCGACGGGGGCGAGTTTCAGCAATATCGGGGCCGGTTCAGGGTGTGTCTTGACCTCAGGCAGCGGCCAGTATACGACCGGGACACCGATCAGCGGCGGGTATAGTACATTTACGATAGATGCGTCAAAATCAAGTGCGGTTTACGGGGCTTCGGCTCATGTGACACCGGAAAATTTTGCGGTCAATTATTTTATTAAGGCAAAGGCGGAGGTTTAGGATGAGTTCAAAGATGACAGCAACCGGTATTGTGATTACCCAGGGGGATACGTTGAATATTCCTCTGAAATTTGCTTATAACCGGACGGATGGCGTGAAGGTTCCGATTAATCTGGAGCATTCGGTGTTGAGAATGCAGGTGCGGGCCAGTGCGGATGCGCAGCCGGTGATTAAAAAGGAAGTTCATACACATGTGGATGCCGCCAATGGGCGAACGGTTATGCAGCTGACGGCTGAGGATACGAATATTCCGGTCGGTGATTATTATACCGATATGGAGATTCAGTTTATTGACGGGCAGAAGTTTACGTTTTATCCGGTGAAGACCGGTTGTCAGGCTTATTTCAGGGTTGTGGAACAGTTTACGAAGGGAGATTAAAAGCGATGAGCGATATTGTTTATGTGGAAAATGAGCTGAACGGGCTTGAGGTGGTGATTAATGACATTGAGCAGGAAGTGACGCCGGAGGGGGTTATTTTTGTACGCAATGGTGAGGCTGAAATCAAGGCTTATGCTGATGATATTATTAAACCGGGGATTGATACTTATGCCGAAGAACAGAAAAGTGACATCGCAAAATTTATGGCACAGCAAACCGAGGCTGCTAAAACTGAGTTGTCAGTCAATGTGGCAGCGCAGCAGAAACCGGCACTTGATGCTTATACAGAAGTCAAAAAGGCTGAGCTTGATGACTATGAGCAGGACAAAGAAAGTGCGTTGGGGGATTATGCTTCAGCCATCATCAATGCGATGACCAGTCTGAGGGATGCGGCGGCAACTTCGGAAGCAAATGCGGCGGACAGTGCGAGCGCGGCAGCGTTATCGGCAAGTTCTGCGGCCGATGTCATTGATGGGTTTGACAATTATGCTGCAGAAAAACAGTCGGCTTTTGATACGAATGCGACCGTACAAATTCAGGCAGCGAATCAGGTAATCAGTGAGCATAAAGCGGTGTTGGTGGCAGAGTTTGATGAGTATGCGGCGGGGAAGCAGGCGGAGGTTGACGCTTCAGCAGCTGCAGCCCAAGCGTCAGAAAACAATGCCAAAACGAGTGAAGAGGTCTGTCAAGATGTCTTGGAGCGACTGGGGACGGTGATTAAAATCAAAGGCCGGGTTGACGCGGTTGATAATCTTCCGGCTTCCGGAAATCTGAACGGGGATGCCTATCTGGTCGGAAGTGCGGGCGGCGATAATTTTGCCGAATATTTCTGGTTTTCTGATCACTGGGAGTTTTTGGGCACAACCGGAACAAAACTGGCCTGGGGTAATATTACCGGCGAAATCAGCGCGCAAACCGATTTGCAGGAGGCGTTTGCTTTGAAGGCCGATGCGGCCGCGGTTAATGCGTCGCTGGATTTGAAAGCCGATGCTTCAGCAGTGGAAAGCAGTCTTGCCCTGAAGGCAAATCTTGATAGTCCGGTTTTCAGCGGAACCCCGACAGTGCCGACTGTGGCGGTTTCGGATAATTCGCAGCAGGTGATTAACAGCGCGTGGTTTAATCAGAAGATGGTGGTGGTTGAAACTTTGCCGGAAAGCCCGGACGCCAATGTGTTTTATTTTTGCACAAATTCGTAGGAGGCAGAAATATGGGATATAAGCTTTACAAGGGAAATCAGCGGATCAAGAAAGTGTTTAAGGGCGGGACGGCGGTTAAGAAAATTTACAAGGGGTCGACGTTGATTTGGCAGGCTGATCCGTATCCGCCGGGGACGGTTAAGCTTGATGTCAGTGCGGCAACCGGAGATCAGACGATTGAGCTCAAGGAAGGCATTTATAAAATTGAGGCGGTTGGTTCGGGGTCTAACGGTAACGGTGCGGCGGTTGTTGCCGTGGGCATTATTTATTACGGCGGTGGCGGATCCGGGGCGGTTTTTGTCGGGGAGATGAAGCTGCCTTCCGGGACATATCATTACGGTATCGGTTCACCAAACAGCGGCGCTCCGGCTTATTTGTGCCTTGGCAGTGCCAGCGGAGACGGGGTCAGCGCCGGTGGGGCGCAACCTTCTTCTTTTATGCGGTTTGCCGGAAATACCGGCGGCGTTTTGAGTGTGACAGAAGACTGGATTGTCGGGACGCCGGAGGTGAAATCAAACGGCAACCAAGGCGTATCATCAAGCGGTTTTTCCGGTGCGGTTGCGGGCGGGGCCTCGCTTTATAACGGCAAAGGTGCCGGCGGAGCTTCCGAAGGTTCCGGAGGTCTCGGCATGTTGAGAGTGACGTATTTGCGGCAGTGAAAGGAGATGGAGATGGGTATCAAAGGGCGGAATTGCTGATACAATTCCGCCTCATCATTATCTTATGATTATAATGATGATTTTAAGCACCATTATAAAGATGCTTAAAACTTTGACTAAGTTCATCATCTTTTCCTTTCAGCCCTTAGAGGCGGTTGGGAAAGAAGCTGACCTGAATGCATAAAAGTAAAAAGTACTTGACTTTTTTATTATTCTATGCGATACTTCCAACATAAGAATGGGAAGTTGCAGAGGTCAACTTCTTTCCGAGTTGGAGAAAAGTCTGGCGAGTTGAGGTCGCCGGACTTTGTTTTTATATATAAAAAGTTTTAAAAGTCAATTAACAGATATAAAAAGCCTTCAGTATTTTATGAATACCGAAGGCTTTGCTGTGTTAATAAGGTTTATTATTATCATCAAGTTGATTCTTGATGAAATTATTATACCGAAAAATATGGTGTGGTCAAGGAGAAAAAATAAAAATGGATTGGGGATTGATAACGGGATTAACGGCGATGTGCGGGGTGGTGGTTAATTTTATCCGTATCGGACGCTGGCAGGGGAATATCGAAACGCGGGTCGAGGCACTGGAGAAAGATTCGAGCCATCACGGGACGCGTTTGGAAGAAATTGCCGACCTGATTTATAAACAAAATGAGCTGTTGACTGAAGTTAAAGTCAGGCTGGATATTATGATTGAAGAAGGAGGGAGCCATGACGGCAAGAGGTATAAGAAATAACAATCCGGGGAATATCCGGAAAGGGGAGGCCTGGCAGGGTTTGGCGGCTGAGCAGACGGATGAGGCTTTTTGTGTGTTTCGGTCGGCGGAATACGGTATTCGGGCGCTGGCGAAGGTTTTGCTGACTTATGAGAAGAAGTACGGGCTGAACACGGTGCGGAAGATTATCAGCCGCTATGCGCCGGAGAGTGAGAATGATACCGGGGCGTATGTGGCCAGTGTGGCCGGGCAGCTCGGCGTCTCTCCGGATGAGGTGATTGAGCTTGAGAACAGGGCGGTGATGTTGGTGTTGATTAAGGCTATTATCCGGCATGAAAACGGCGAACAGCCTTATGACAATGAAACTTTGGTTAAGGGAATTGAAATGGCGGGTGTGAAATGAGTTTGATTAACGGGATATTATGGGCCGTGCTGCGGCGGTGGTATGGCGGCGGCTTTGATGAAAAATACAAATGGTTGGGAAACAGAGGTTTGCAGACGGCGGTGATGATCACCGCCGTTTTTATTGCGCTTTATGACCGGACAATCTGGTGGGCGGCGTTGGTGCTTGCGGTATGGATACAGTTTCAGTTCTGGAGCCGGGCGGTCGGTGAAATTCTGGACTGCGGGCGGAGTGAGGTGCAGACGGCGGAAAGTTATGACCGTTGGTTTCGGGCGCCGTTGGACTGGGTTTATGACAAGCTCGGCAAGGTGAAGTATACCGGTTTTTATGACTGGTGGTATGGCTGGCTGCGTTACGGGCTGCCGATGATTGTGCCGACTGTGGTGCTCGGCGACTGGCGTTTTATGGTTATCGGGTTGGCCGGGTCGCCTATTTATCACGGCAGCTGGCGGCTGTTTGAGATGTTTCCGGGGCTGGTGGCAAAGCTTCCGGCATGGGGCAATGAGCCGAAGACTTTGGCCGAGCTGGTGTATGGATTTGTTTTCGGGGTGCTGATATGGTGAAACGGTTGTCAAGACACAAGTGGAAACTGGTGTGTCTGGCGGCGGTCGTGGTTGCGGCCGTTGCCATGATAAAGCCCGAATATACGGAGAATGTGGCGCGGGCGTTTGTGCTGATTCTGGCGGGGGTGTGATGAAATATGCGGGAATTCTGGTTCTTCTGGCTGTTGCTCTTGTTGGAGCTTATCAGCTTGGGCGTTCTCATTCTGAATTGAAAATTGTGAAAGAACAGGTGGAGGTGATAAAATATGTGGAAAAAGAGCGGGCGGAAATACATTCGCGGCCTAATGCTTCCCGGGCTGCTTTGCTTGAGCTCATGCGTGCCGGTAAATTATAGCGGCTGCCCGGTTTATCCGGTGGCCGGGGCAAAAGTAGCGGCAGAGCTTGAGCAGGCCGGAGAACTTCCGGCGACATGGGAGTGGATCGGCAGAATCGACAAGCTCAGACAGGAACTTGAACTATGCCGGTGAGGGGGAGGGTGATAATATTTGTTTGATTTTTAACGATATTTCAAAAAAAATTGCAGGATGTGGAAAAAAATGAAATTTTTTACTTGACGACAGAGAAAAAATTTGTATATATAGAGACGTTGAGGGCGATATGGTACTTCACGTTGGCCGGTTGGCAGAATGGTTATGCAGAGGACTGCAAATCCTTTGATATCGGTTCAATTCCGGTACCGGCCTCCAAAGTTTCATTCCGACTTAGCTCAGTGGTAGAGCAATCGGCTGTTAACCGATCGGTCGTTGGTTCGAGCCCAACAGTCGGAGCCATATTGAAAAAAAGGTCTTTTCTGTCAGGAAAAGGCCTTTTTTTTGTGTTCCAAAATGGAACAGATGTTTGTATTAATGCGTTGTCCGGATGTTTATCCGGATTTTTTTATTTTAAAGGAGAGATTAAATGAATGAGACCAGAACTTTTTTAGAAAATATTTTTGCGGGTAAGCAGCCGTTGCGGCGCGGTGATCGCCGGGAGGGCGAAAGCAAATATTATTTTTGGGATCCTCGTCATCGTACGGGAGAATCTCAGACCAATACAATTGATATTCCTGATTCTTGGAATACGGGGATTATTGATGATGAAAATGGTTTGAGGAGCAATTTTACCTGGCAGGATGTGGTGAATGCCAGACAAAATCAGTTCGGACAGCCGGTAAACGGGGTAAATCAGCTGCAGACAGGGCAGAATAATCAGTCTGGTTGGAATAATGACCAGGCTGGTTGGGACAGTGTTTCGAAAATGGGGCAAAATACAAATTTTTCCGGTTATCGTAAAGGGATTAACGAGTTGGATGTGAATAAGTATTTTCCGGAAACAAGTGCCCGGTTTCCGACTGTGAATAATAATTCTTATATGGCACAGGGAGCGGTTGAGCAGCAGATAGAAGTAGGACATCGGGACAAGAGTGCCGATTATTATTGGCCTCAAGGCAATATGCCTAAAGAAACATTTGTCGGGGCGTATAATTTTATTAAGCCTTATGAAGGGATTTTACCGTATTTGTATTTGGATATAAATGGCAATCCGACAATCGGCAGGGGGAGAATGCTTAATTCAAAAGAAGCGTTTATGGCTCTTCCGTTATATTATAAAAATCCGATGATGGGAATGATGTCTGCCAGTCAGGAGGATAAATTAGCCGAATGGAACAGAATTCAGGAAATGAAAGCTGCCGGAATGTATGGAACAAAATATGGTGCCGGTGTTTATGCGCCTCATACCCAGCTGTATTTGAGTAATGATGAAATAAACCGGATGTTTGCTCAAGATATCAGCAATCGTTATGATGAGTTAATGCAATATCCGTGGTATCAGAAGATGCCAACGGGAATGCAGATACCAATTTTGGATGCCCATTATCATGTGGGAATTTCTGATTTTAAAAAATTGAAAGAGTATGCAGAAAAAGGAGATTATCTTAATGTTTGCAAAGAACTTCATCGGGCGGATAACGGTAATGCCGGATTTATCAGGCGGAATAAGGAGGCTCAGGCAATGTGCTATCAGGCGATTCCTAAAGATAAACAGAAAAAGCTAAACAATTATTAGGATTTGAGGATTATTATGTTTATTATTATAAAGTTAGAGAGATATAGTGATGGGAAAAAATATAGCAGTTTTGGGTTTGGGGCTGAGTTTGTTTGCGGCGGGGACGGCGCAGGCGGATTCCTATATTAACGGTGTGGCGGTTGATTGTTTGCCGGAGTTGGGAATTTTACAGCTGATTCCGAATAATTATAATGTCGGGTATGATAATCAGATGGCTTTTTTGAAAAGTAAGGAAAAGCAGGAGAGCTTGCGTGAGCAAAAGCATGTTTTTACGGAGCTGAATGAAAAGACTTATTCTACGCAATGTGTTTTGTATGGCAAAAAGATAGATGTTTTGTTT
>CALXTH010000118.1 GCA_944391365.1 uncultured Alphaproteobacteria bacterium
TTTTACAGATATTATAGATTTTTCAACAGATGATGAAAATCAAGTAGGACTAATTACATTAAGACGCTTTGAGTTCTTTGATATACAACAGAAAGATAAAACAATTGTGAAATCAAGAGGAACAAAAGTGAGCCATCGGTTTGCGGTATCTTGTTTCGGTAACAATAAGCGCGATGCTTCAAGTTCTTTGTGTTGAGAGATATTTCTACTCATCCTGTCCTTCCCTATCAAGGGAAGGGACGCTGTGGCTTGTTCCCGGTATTCCCTCTCTTGATAGAGAGGGTTAGGGTGAGTAGATAAAAAATCATCTGAATTGTCATCGCGAGGCGAATTTATTCGCCGTGGTGATCCATTTATATTATTGTGGATTGCCGCGTCGGACGAAGTCCTCCTCGCAATGACAGAGGCGGAAAGAAGTTTGGATTGGAAAGTAAGGTGTGTGTATGAAGTGCGGTTTTCCCGCAGTGTGAAGATAGATGTATTCTTCCCAACCGGGGTGATATCAGGAATGAGTCCGGCATGGGCAAGAGAGCCGAGGCCGAGACAGGATACGGATAACAATAAAGCATAACGTATTTTCATCATAATATCTCCTAGCAAACTTCTTTCCTACGACTCCCATTATATCAGAAAAGAAAATAATTGTAAATAATAAATTTAAATAAAGGACGAAAAATTTGCACAAATGGGCGCCGTTTGTGCCGATCAGTTAGTGGTTGAGAGATTAGGGCATGAAGGCGCGATGCTTGAATTGAGTTGGCGGAGGGCTCGGGAGGTAAGGATATTTTTTGAATCATACTCACCCGCCCTTATGGGCGACCTCTCTACTAAGAGAGGTGAATTTGGACACAGCCTGCGGCTGTGAAGTTTTTTTGTTCAACCAGGATTCCCCGGAACAAGCCCGAGGATGACATAGCTAATTTATTTTTATTATGGATTGCCGCGTCGGACGAAGTCCTCCTCGCAATGACGATAATTCAGATGATTCTTTATAAACCCTTCCTGTCCTCCCCTTAACGGAATTAAGGGGAGGAACGCTGTTGATTGTTCCTTGCCTTGAAAATCCCAAATTCGTGATTATTTAAATTTTGCATTGCAAATCGTTGTTCAGTATGCTAAAATACTTTCAACTGGTGAGAGGCTCACCAGCCAGGGCGTGATAACCCTTTCTGATATAGTCGTTTAGGCATAATGACTTAAAAAAATGCCAGTACCTTTCCCTTGTGGGGTTGGGATGCTGGCTGAATAAGTTCACGTTCCCTGCAAGGGAATAACCGGTCTTGTACCGGAAAAGTGAGGAATAAGTCAGGCCATAAATATCAGTATGGTTATCAACATCCGGTTGGCCCGCCTTTTCTATGAAGGTGGGCTTTCTTTATGTAACCTTAAAGAAAGGATGTTGTTATGAATAATTTTAAATTTTTACTCTTGGGGGCAAGTTTGTCCTTTTTACCAACTTTATCTTTTGCTCAATGTGTGGCAACGCAGGATTGTGCGACTTTGGGTTATACCGAAATCTCTTGCAATGGTGGGAAAGGTGTCAAATGTCCGTTCGGAAATAAGTGGTGTTGTTTTGAAACTGAAGAATCAGTTTGCTCTCAAAATGGTTTTAAATATGCTTGTTCCGGGACAGGGTATTCCGGTGGTAGCGGGGACAGCTGTGGCGGAAAATATAAGAAATGCAATTGCAAAAGCGGTTATAAATGGAGTGGTTCGGCCTGTAAAAAAGAATCTTGTTCTTCAT
The DNA here is from genome assembly GCA_944391365.1 of uncultured Alphaproteobacteria bacterium. Lineage (GTDB taxonomy): Bacteria > Pseudomonadota > Alphaproteobacteria > RF32 > CAG-239 > HGM16780. Next base: position 1,745 of record CALXTH010000118.1, read on the forward strand.
CTTACAAATATACCTGTTCTGGTACCGGCTACGCCGGTGGCGCAGGCTCTGCCTGCGGTGGCAAATATACTCAGTGCACGTGTGCCAGCGGCTATGAATGGAAAGATGGAACTTGTCAGAAGAAAGAGGTCTTGAATGGCGCTGATGGAGATGTTTATAAGTGTAATGGTAAAGTTGTCGGGGTTAAAACCGGTGATATGAATTTTTATGTGGCGATGAAAGACTTGGGGAATATGACTTGGAGCAATGCAAACAGTTCATGCCAAAACTATAGTTTTTGTGGTAATGTTAAAGGGACTTTGCCAACTTTTGATCTATTAAAGACAATGTATAGTAATAAATCTTTATTGAACAGCCTGCTTTCTGTAAATAGTGGTATAAAGTTGACTGAAAACTATTATTGGTCTTCTACCTACTTCAGCTATGGTAGCAGCTACTACTCCGTGGATATGTCTGATGGCAGTGCGTACAGCTCCTATGGCGGTGGCATCCGCTACAATTATGTTCGGCCGGTGTTGGTGGATTATTAGGTTTTGTTTTTACTTAAATCCCGGTGTTGAGCCGGGATTTAAGTAAAATGTGTGGACAAATGGATTATCGCGGGGGAAAGGAGTGTGTTAGGGAGAGGCGGGGTTGAAAAGGAAAATTTTAAAATAAGAGAAGCTCCCGGCCGGTCAGGGGCGGGAGCTGGTATGTGTTTCCCATGAAGATTTGGGTGGCATTAAAGAGATTGGCTTATCGTATAGTCTGCATAGTGTTTGTTGCCGACTATTTTTTGTATTCCAAAAGAATTGTTAGGTTTAACAGTCTTTTGGAAGACATTACCGTTCAGGGCCAGAAGTTTGTTGTCTATGATAGCCAGCCAGTGAAAGCCCGGTTTGCAGACAAAAGCATGATGAAAACGGATTTGTTGTGAGGTGTTTTCATCTGCGGTGATTGCAAATGTTTTGACATCTCTTCCCACAGCGGCGGAGAAGATTTGTTTGGCATCTTCAATGGCGGTTATCCGGTTCGGAAGTGGTGCAATTTCGGTATAAGTAACGGATTTGTTAACTCTCATTACTTTACCGGCGCTTTTAAAGCCTTTTACTCTTTTGTTTAAATCTTTTTTTGTTACTTCAAAAAGTTCCATAATGATATGTTTTAATAATTATTTATCGAAAGGTAATATAGTCTAAATTTTGTCTTTTGTCAATATGTTTTTTCAGGAGGGATGTTGCGAAGCGAGGCAGTCTGCAATTTTGTTGCGGCAGGTGAGTTTTTTTGTTGCGAGTCAAGGCGGTACAGTTTTCCATATCATTGTCTGTGTGATTGGTTTTTTGAGGTGTTGCGTTTTAAGGTCGCTTGTATAACTGCATTTTTATTTCCCGGGAGGTGTTGCGTTTAAGGACAGTTTTGAATTTTGTTGCGGATTGAGGCCAAATTTTGAGGAGGTGTCTGTGAGGAATTTGAGTCGCGGATCAAGGCAGTACAGTTCTTAAATCGAGTTGCGGTTGGAGGTACAGCTTGCATTTTTTTGTTCTTCAGGGCGGGTTAGCTGTTTTTCAGGGCCAGCTGTTCGAGTTCTTTGATTTTATCGCGGTAGATGACGGCTTCTTCAAATTCAAGGTTGGCGGCGGCGTCTTTCATTTTCTTGGTATATTCTTTGAGTTTTTTATCAATGTTTTTCAGGTCTTTAATCTCCTGTTTGTTGACGTTGTCTTCTTTGACGTAGTCGGCTTCGGTCATTTCGCTTAATGTGTTGGAAATGGCCTTTTTTTTGTTTTTTGGGGTAATGCAGTGTTCTGCGTTGTATTTCAACTGTTTTTCACGGAGGCGGGTGGTTTCATCCAGCGCTTCTTTCATGGAGCCGGTAATGCGGTCGGCATATAAAATTACCCGCCCTTCGGCATTGCGGGCAGCCCGGCCAATGGTTTGAATCAAAGAGCGGTTGGAGCGCAAAAAGCCTTCTTTGTCGGCGTCAAGAATGGCAACCAGAGAACATTCCGGAATGTCCAGTCCTTCACGCAGGAGGTTGATGCCAACCAAAACATCAAAGACGCCGAGGCGCAGGTCGCGGATGATTTCTATTCTTTCCAGGGTATCGATATCCGAGTGCAGATAGCG
>CALXTH010000119.1 GCA_944391365.1 uncultured Alphaproteobacteria bacterium
GACCTCTGGGAAGACGGAACCGCCGCCCCGGAGACCTGCGTATTTTCAGGAGCAAACACCTGAGCCTGCACTCCGGACGCCCCCAACAATAGGACACCCGAACAAACAAGGCTCATCAGTTTCCAATACCGCCCGGACATCTGATACCTACATCACATTGGGAGAATTAAACTTAAACGTCCCTTTGTCCTTGGACTGAGTTTTAGGCTCCTCGGCCGCGGCAAAATCACCATTTCCAGAGCCCGAAACACCGTTATTAACTCCGGAAGCTCCGGCCGGAGAGCCGGCCTGTCCACCGGAAGCCGAGGGCACAGCCCCTGACGAAGAGCCATTGTCACCACTGCCAGACTGACCGCCATTGCCAGAAGAACTTCCGCCCCCCGTTGAGGCATTATTCCCCCCGGCCGGGACATTTCCGCCCGCGCTGTTGTCGGATGAACTTCCACCGGCACCATTACCCGAACCATTGCCGCCGGCACCATTTGCCGCCGGTTGGCTGTTGCTCTCGCCCAGCCCCGGAAACAGGGTTTTCAATTTGGCGGATAATTCGGCATCCGAAAGCTCGGAAGATTTTCCTGTCTGACTGCCTGATGACAAATCTGCACCGATTGTCGCCGCCTCTCCGTCTGATCTTATCTCTTCCAAAGTTGCCGAAACATTGTTCAATTCAGTGATAACTTCATCATATTTGGTATTAATCAGACGACGCTCCTCCAACCGCTTATTTTCACCCTGACGACGGTCTTCTTCATAAGAGATCGGCTTAAACTCGCGGTAATACTCAGGATCCGTCGGGGCAACAAACTGAAACAAGCCGTCACAGGGATTCTCATCTCTGTTGTTAAAACGCCGGGCAGCCGTATTTTTGGCATCATCTTCACTGGCAATATTGCAACTTCTGAGTGAAAACTTGACATTATCCAACATCAGGAAACATTTGTCCGTCTGAATCCGGGAACGAATAGTCACCTGTTTATAAGGTTCCAGAGACGGCACATCAACCATTGTTGACAGAGAGGCTGAATCAACTTCTTCCGTTTTGGAATAATTGCGACCGGTCTTTTTGCGCTCGGCATTTTTCTCCTCAACAATAACCGTTGCGATGCTGTCATCCTGCCAGTTCAAAGACAAAGAAGCAGACTTCAGCGCCCGGGGCGACCTGTTGTAAAAAGTAATATCATAATCACAGGCCTCAATCACCCCTTCCGTGCTTTTCACCGGCTGCACATCATGGATTTTAAATAACACGTTTTCCGGTGTGCTGCTCTGAGCCTGAGCGGCCGAAACGCAGCCGGCCATTGCCATAGCCAGCGCCGGAAGGAAAAACTTTTTACTCTCAGTCATCTTTTATCCTTACTATAATGAAAGTTATCACTCATAACAATAATATGTTGTTTTTGATAAAATACCATCAAATTATGAACAAAGTGATAACACTGGTGGATAACTTACAAAATTTTTTTCCTCAGGCGCAAAAAATCGCTCCATATTTTGGCTTTCTGACCGACATTGCGCAACAGATACGCCGGATGAAAAGTCGCCATCACCGGAATAACCTGATTGGAAGAGGTTTTATATTCCAGCCACTTGCCGCGCATTTTTGAGATTGGCTCCTCGTTTTCCAGCAGGGCATTTGCCGCACTGCCACCGAGCAACACCAGAACCTCGGGGGAAATCAACTCAATCTGGCGTTTCAAAAACGGCAGACAAATAGCCACCTCCGAGGTCGTCGGAGTCCGGTTTCCCGGCGGACGCCAGGGCAAAACGTTGGTAATATACACATCTTCGCGTTTCATACCCGCGGCACTGATAATTTTATCAAGCAGATTGCCGCTGCGGCCGACAAACGGAATACCGATACGGTCTTCATCAGCTCCCGGGGCTTCACCGATAAGCATAACCCGCGCCGACGGATTCCCGCCGCCGAAAACCGTCCGCGTCGCCGTCAGCTTCAGGGCGCAACCGTCAAAGTTTTCAACCAGAGTCTTCAGCTCCTCAAGCGTCCGGGCATTTTCACACAAAGAACGGGCATTTTTACAGGCATCGATTGTTGCCTGCGCCAACTCCGTAATAGCCCGGCGCTCTCCCGATTCTGCCGGTTGAGACTTGGGCGGAAGCTTCGGCGCTTCCCGTGAAAGATTAACCGGAACGGCCGCCTTTTCCGCAGAAAAAGGCTCATCGCCGGTTGTCTCGTCCACACCAGCGGTCAAATACCACTCCAGCAAATATTTCAAATCAAGCTTTTCTTCATTCATAACCTCAAAATTAGAGTTAAAAGAGTCTTTTTGCAAGCGTTATAATAAAAAATTAAGAGATTTACACATATTCTGGTATAAAAACTGTAAAATACAGTTGTATGAAAAAAAAACTTGGATAAAATAACAGGAAAAAGCAAAAGATTCAAACAAAATGCCGAAAACATCCGGGATCCACATAAGCATGGCAAAATACATCAGCATAATGATTGCATTACTCAGTCTGGGACTGTTCAACTCCTGCGCCGACAAAAACACCGGCCGGGCAAGACCTGAAGCCCCGGTTCCGCCGGTTGCAGCCCGGACAACAGCAACACCGCAGCACATGCCTTACGGTGCTTATCTTGCCGGACGCGTTGCCCACCTGCGCAAAGACTTCAACAACGCGGCTGATTTTTATATTGTATCCCTGCAGGAAGATCCCGAAAATAAAGAACTGTTAAGCCGGGTTTATATCATTCTCGCCTCCAAAGGCCGCATCAGCGAAGCCGCCAAATATGCCCAGGCCTCTCTGAAACAGGGCGACACCAACAACTTCATCCACATCATCACCGCAACAGACGACATGGTCAGCGGCCGCTATCAGGCAGCTCTGGAATCACTGAACAAAATGAAAGGCGCTGTTTATCAGGAGTTCATTACCCCGCTGATGGCTTCCTGGGTTTATGCCGGAATGAACAAACCTGACGAAGCTCTCA
>CALXTH010000120.1 GCA_944391365.1 uncultured Alphaproteobacteria bacterium
ACATTGCACACATACAACACCGGCTTAGAAGTCAACAACTGGAGCATTTCATATTGCTTCCAGGCCTCTTTATCATCTTTGCTTGGGGCAGCAGTACGAGCCGGCTTTCCTGCGCGCAAAGCCTCAATAATCGGCTCCATCACCTGCGCCCGCACTTTAGATTCTTTATCACCTCCGGTCTGGGCTTTTTTCTTGGTCTGTTCAAAGCGTTTTTCCAAGGACTCAAGGTCGGCAATCATCAACTCGGTGTCAACGATTTCAGCATCACGCAAAGGGTCAACCGAGCCTTCAACGTGAGTAATATTTTCATTTTCAAAACAGCGCAACACATGGATAATCGCATCAACCTCGCGAATATTAGCCAAGAACTGGTTACCCAAACCTTCACCTTTTGAAGCCCCTTTCACCAAGCCGGCAATATCCACAAACTCCAACTGCGTCGGCGTCACCATCCTGGGTTTCACCAAATCCGCCAACAATGCCAAACGCTTGTCCGGCACCGCCACGCGCCCGGTATTGGGTTCAATCGTACAAAACGGAAAATTCGCCGCCTGAGCCGCGATTGTCTGGGTCAAAGCATTAAACAGCGTCGATTTTCCCACATTCGGCAAACCGACAATTCCGCAATTAAATCCCATAAAAAAACTCCTTAACACAAAATCTGTTCAAATTGCCTCTTTTATAGCTGATAATTTCCCGTTTTTCAACACAAAAAAGCCACTGGTTTCCCAATGGCTTTTTTCATCAGATTGACCGTGCCGCTTCATACAACAACACAATCCGTGCATACATCGGCTTATCAAACAAAGCCACTTTAACTTCCGGCAGCAAATCATAACGCTTAATATAACCAAAGAGCAAATTGCCAAACTTCGGATAATACTCACCCGTTACGCTTGATAGCCTGACCTCACATAATCTGTACTGAAAAGAAACATCCGTTCCGATATTCTGCTTATCCAGAAGCTTCAAAAAAGTCTCTGTCAAATGCCAGTACTTTGCAACATATATCAACGGTTCATCAAACGGAAACGTCGGCAAAAAAGGTATCAGCTGTTCAAAATAACCATCCCACACATCGACCATTCGGACAGACGGATCAGATTTATCGACCCGCTTGAGCAAACTCATAACCTCTTCTTCCGACAAAAGACAGGTTTTCGCCTCTCCGTCTCGGATAAAAACATCTTTTAACAGCCGATAAAGTCGGATCATTCTGCCCATACCCAGCCAATGATAGCGCAAAGCCTCTTCGACCCGGTTTTTTTCTTTACTTTTCATAAGCCCTTATAATTAAAAATGACACAATAATAATCTCAAATCTCATCTCAGTGGGACACTTTTTGCCCCACGATCGTAGAATAAGCTGCCATTCCTTTCTCTAACAACACCGGCAGCGTTTCCACAATCAAATCCACCATTTCGCTGATTTTTTCCCTGTCAGCCTTAGAAAACCCGCCCAGCACATAATTCACCACGTCATCACCTCGCCCCTGCGGATGCCCGACCCCGATTCGAATCCGGTTATACCCCGGTGTAATCGCCGCATCTATCGACTTCAAACCATTATGCCCACCGGCGCCACCGCCCAGCTTGACTTTCACCTTACCGACCGGCAAATCCATATCATCATGAATCACAATCACATGCTGCGGCAAAATTTTATAAAACTGTGCCGCTTTCACGACGGCATTGCCGGACAAATTCATATACGTCTGCGGCTTAAGCAAAAACACTTTCTCCCCGGCAATTTTTCCCTCGGCAATCAAACCGTCAAACTTGGCTCGAAAGGCAGCAAAACCATACGCTTCATGCAACGCATCCGCCGCCATGAACCCCACATTATGCCGGGTTGCCGCATAATCTGCCCCCGGATTGCCCAGACCGACAATCAAAAACATAACTTCACTTTCCAAAAAAACGGGAAACAGCTCCCCGTTATAATTAAGAAAATAAGAAAGTTTCTTCCTGAAAATAATTTGATAAAGGGACATGCTGCACAGTTATCAATGAGCGACGTGTACAACAAAAAGGTACACAAGCGAATTTATAACAAGCATGATATCCCTTTTGCAAATTATTTTCTGAGAAAGTCAACGTGAATTGCCCTGTCAGTAACCGGATGGAACTGCACATCCTGACATTTGACGGCATACTTTTTGCCTTCAACATCAACCTCGATGGCAAATTTATAAAGCCCGGCCATATCCAAAGCTTTCTCAACTTCAACCGGATCCAGACTAATCATCACCGGCTCCTGTTTTCCGCCATAAATAACGGCAGGAACGCGACCCTCACGACGACATGCGCGAGCTGCCCCCTTACCTGCTGTTTCACGCTTTTTAGCATTAAAAATCAAATCAGCCATTTTTTTATTCCTTACTTTTTTTGACACATTAGCAAACGGAAGCCTCCAGGGGTGCTCCGCCTGCATTCCTGTTTATACACCATTTTTTTACATTTTCAAGCATTTTTTATACAAAAAAAGGAGCCGCCTTAACGACAGCCCCTTTGTTGTCGGATAATTTCCCTCGTCCGGCGCAATTCATCCCACCTTTTTCGTCTGGCCTGTCCGATAACCATCAGACCAAAAATATCCAACACGGCCAACACCACAGCCAAAACAAAAAAGTGCCAAAGATAAATCAGCCCGAAGACCCAAAAAAAGACACAGACAAAAAAATAAGCCGAAGCTATACAACTAAGCCAGACAAGCCTGACTTTCAAACGCTTCCAGGACAACGGCTTGTTGCATTGCCGCAAAATAAACGACATTCCGAGCAACATAACAACCAGCACCAAAATAAAAATAACATTTTCCATCACAACAAAATTTTATATAGGTACGACTTCAAACTTATCATCATCATCCAAAAGATTCACCACCCGCACATTGACAACTTCTTTCGGTCGCCAATCCCGGTGAGAGCTTCCGCTCCTGTCCCTCAGAACAACATGATACAGATGCTTCTTGATACAGATTTGCCCCCAAACACCTCTGTCATCCACACGGGTAACCGTCATTGTGTAAAAATGATTAAACACAACTTCAAAAAATTGTCGGTTTAACACCACAATCATTCCCGCAGACATCAAAAGCCCGGAAAACAACAACAGCAAACACCCTGTTGCAGAGACTTCCGTACAAACAAATCCGTTCCGCATTGCCCAAACAACAAACAAAACTTCCGCCATCAACAGCAAAACCACCGCAATGGCTCTCTTTCTGCGCTGTCTTTTGTCCAAAAAAGGCTTGATCAGCCTGACCGCTGCATAAATCGCCACATTAAAAACAATCACTGCAGCGATCAAAATTCCAATAATATACTCCATAAAACGATAAATTAAATAATAATACAAAAAACAGTCTTATTATACCGGGAGTTTGACAAAAGTCAACAAAAAAAAAGGGCTTCAAAACCGAAACCCTTTTCCTGATTCAATCCGGAAAATTTATTTCTTTTCCAAATCTTCACCTGTTTCCTGATTAACTCTCTTGGCCGAAAGTTTAATCTTACCGCGGTTGTCCCGACCCAGGCACTTAACCCACATCGGATCACCTTCTTTATAGAAATCTGAAACCGAGGCAATCCGCTCGTTTTTAATTTCGGAAATATGGACCAGCCCCTCCGTCTGCCCGAGGAAACGAACAAACGCGCCAAAATCCATAATCTTGGTAATCACACCATGATAAATCCTGCCTTCTTCCGGCTCGGCCACAATTCCCATAATCCAGTCCAGAGCAGCATCGCCGTCCTCTTTCTTGACGGCGGCAATCTTAACAACACCGTCATCACTGATATCAATCTTCGTATGAGTTTTTTCGGTAATCTCCCGGATAACCTTGCCGCCTGAACCAATGACCTCGCGGATTTTATCAACCGGAATCTTAATCGCCACAATCCGCGGTGCTTTATCCGACACATGCGGCCGCGGTTCGGAAATTGCCTTGGCCATTTCGCCCAGAATATGGATTCGGCCTTCATGCGCCTGAGCCAGAGCCGTCTGCATAATTTCTTTGGTGATGGACGTAATTTTAATATCCATCTGCAAAGCCGTCACCCCGTCTTTTGTACCGGCAACCTTAAAATCCATATCGCCCAGATGATCTTCATCACCCAGAATATCAGTCAAAACCGCAACCCGGCCGTCTTCTTCCTTAATCAGCCCCATGGCAATACCGGCTACCGGCTTGGCCAACGGCACACCGGCCGCCATCAAAGACAATGTCGTCCCGCAAACGGTTGCCATAGAGGACGAACCATTTGATTCCAAAATTTCTGAAACCACACGAACCGTATAAGGAAATGTATCTTTATTTTTCGGCATCATCGGATGAATTGCGCGCCAGGCCAGCTTGCCATGACCGATTTCACGACGTCCCGGACTACCGATTCGGCCACATTCCCCGACAGAAAACGGCGGGAAGTTATAATTCAGCAAAAAGTCTTCCTTATATTCTTCCATCAAACCGTCAATAATCTGCGCATCCTCACCGGTTCCCAGTGTGGTCGCCACCAAAGCCTGTGTTTCACCGCGGGTAAAGATAGCCGAACCATGAGCCTCGGGCAAAACATCAACCTCGCACCAGATCGGACGAACCGTCTTGGTATCACGCCCGTCAATACGGTGCCCGGTTGTCAAAACCTTTTCACGAACAACCTTATGCATCAGCTTTTCAAGAGCATCCTGAGCATATTTCTGTTCAAACTCGTTTTCCGGATCAAGCGTCGCCTTAAACTCTTCTGATGCGGCGGCAACCAAATCACCGCGTTTCAATTTGTCTGTTTCCTTGAAAGCTTCTTCAAATTTAGCACTGAAACCGCTTTCCAACTTAGCATACAAAGCATCAAACTCAGGCGGAAACGCCGGCATTTCCCAACGGGGCTTCCCGGCTTCGGCCACCATTTCATCAATCATCTTGATAACCGGCTGAAAATTCTCAAACCCAAACATAACCGCGCCAAGCATCGTCTCTTCAGACAATTCCTGAGCTTCGGATTCAACCATCAAAACCCCTTCCGTCGTTCCGGCCACAACCAGTTCCAACTGGGATTCCTTCAGCTCATCCAAAGTCGGATTCAAAATATATGCACCATCTTTATAACCGATTTTAGCCGCACCGATCGGCCCCAGGAACGGAATCCCCGAAACCGCCAAAGCAGCAGAAGCCGCCAACATGGCCACCACATCGGAATCAGTCTGCTGATCATGGGAAAGAACCGTACAAATCACTTGAACTTCATTTTTGAATGCATCCGGAAACAACGGACGGATCGGACGATCAATCAGACGCGAAATCAAAACCTCGCGTTCAGAAGGCTTACCCTCGCGTTTCATAAAACCACCCGGAATTTTCCCGGTTGCATAATATTTTTCCTGATAATTAACCGTTAAAGGGAAGAAATCCTGATCGGGCGCAGCTTCTTTTGCGGCGCAAACAGTTGCCAAAACGGCGGTTCCTCCATAAGTTGCTTCCACGGCACCCAGAGCCTGTTTGGCAAGTTTACCTGTTTCCAAAACGAGTTTTCTGCCGCCCCATTCCATTTCTTTGCGGCAAATATTCAAATCGACCATATTTCTTATACCTTTCATTTCATCTTTACATCTAAAAAAACCTCACCTGAACTGGTCTTTAAGCCCAGGATTTTCATAAAACACAATAATTTTCATAAGCCAACCCGTCATCTCCGCTCCCTGTCCGCACCAACAAACCGTTTTTTTGCCTTAACAACCGACACAACCCGGAGCACGAAAAAACTCAGCCTCTGCCAACTTAAAAACCACCTCTCAACAACAACTCTGTCCCCAAAAACATGACTTGGCGATCTATCCACAGTTTCTGAACTAATCACCCCGATTGCAAACTCTGGTTTTAGGGAGGCAGATAGAGACGTTTTCAGCTGCGAGAAAAATTTTAGTGTACAAAGAAGTACATGAATTTTTCGAGGCACCTGAAAACAGCTCTCTCTCCCTTAAAACTTCGGAGTTTGAGGCGAGTAGTAAGAAACCAGGAAAACCGCGACAGGAGTGTACATAAAAAGTACATGACTTAGCGGTTTATCCGCAGTTTCTGTACTAATCGCCCCGAGCGTAAATTCTGGTTTCAGGGAGGCAGATAGAGACGTTTTCAGCTGCAAGAAAAATTTTAGTGTACAAACAAGTACATGAATTTTCCGAGACACCTGAAAACAGCTCTCTCCCTTAAAACTTCGGAGTTTGAGGCGAGTAGTAAGAAACCAGGAAAACCGCGACAGAATTGCTAAGGATAAAAGCAACCGACGTTGCTTTTATATCTGCAAAATCTTCGGAACTTCTTGGTAAGCAAGGAAGCGACAGCGACCAAAGCGAACCTAGACGGCGAAGCCCTCAGAAAGTACATGACTTAGCGGTTTATCCGCAGTTTCTGTACTAATCGCCCAAAATACGAAGTTTTAATTTACTTACGGAGGTCAAGCTTCTTAATAATATCCTGATAACGATCGCTGTTCTTGGCCTTCAGGTAGTCAAGCAGGTGACGACGACGGCTGACCATCTTCATCAACCCCAGACGGGAGTGCAAATCCTTGCTGTGAACATTAAAGTGCTCAATCAGCTTGTTAATGCGTGCGGTCCAGATTGCAATCTGAACTTCCGGCGAACCGGTATCATTCGGGTTCAAACCGAACTTGCTGACAATTTCTTTTTTCTCTTCATTCGTAATCGACGACATCTGAATTTCCTTTTTTATAAGTTATAGTTAAAAACACGAACCGGCGCAATTCTGCGCGCGTCGATTCGCACAACCGCCACAAGCCTTCCCTGACACATTGCCACACCTTCCTCAGAACCGGCCTCACAGAAGCCATAACCGCGGGGCGAAAGGCTTTGTCCCATTTTCAGCTTTGCGGCATCTGCCTCCGACACAGCAATAACCGTGATGTCGCACAGAAATGTTTCCATCGGAAGCAAAAACTTTTTCAGATTTTCACCATACACTGTTTTTTCTAAATTTTCCAGCAAAATTTTTTGTTTCAGGTCAAAATTTCCGCATTTTGTCCTTCTGAGTGCCTGCAAATAGCCCTTTGAACCAAGTTTTCGGGCAATATCACGGCCAAGAGTCCGCACATAGGTTCCTTTTGAGCAGCACACTTTAAACTTTGCCCGATTCTCCGGCATCATCTCCAACAGGTTCAGCGCATAAATCTCAACCTCCCGTGGCGGCATTTCCACGACCACCCCGCGGCGAGCCAGATCATAAGCCCGCTGCCCGTTGATTTTAATGGCGGAATAAACCGGCGGCACCTGGACAATCCGCCCCAGAAACTGCGAAAGAACCCCTGAAATCTCCTCTTGATCCGGAAATTTTCCGCTTTCGGAAACAATCTGCCCTTCGGAGTCATCCGTATCCGTCTCGGCACCAAACTGCAAAACAAATTCATATTCTTTTACACCATCGGTCACAAAAGGCAAAAGCTTGGTCGCCTCACCGAAAGCCACCGGCAAAACCCCCGTGGCAAACGGGTCAAGCGTCCCGGCATGCCCGGCTTTCCGTGCCCGGAACAACCGCTTGGCCCGACGCACCACATCTGTCGAGCCCACACCACGGGCCTTGTCCACCACCAGCCAGCCGTTTATATCTTCACCTTTGTTATGCTTCATAAATCGCCCCGAAAACAAATTTTTTCTTTTGATTTATCAGCAAACCCGCCCGGTGTCAACTTTTCTCTGCCGCTCCGGCCGAAACACGATAAAAACCGTTCAGCAAATGCAGCAAAGCAACAATCCGCTCATCTTTTATTGAATAAAAAACATTCTGCCGCACCCGCCGCCGTTTAACAAGCCCCTTTCGGTGCAACAGCGCCAAATGCTGTGACAACGCAGACTGGCTGAGCCCGACCAGAGCCTCAAAATCACCGACCGGACGTTCACCCTGCAACATATAAAACATCAAAGCCAGACGCCGCTCGTTTCCCAAAGCTCGCAGCAATGACGCAACCGACAAAATAGGCAGCTCCGCCATAACATCCTCCTCTCTCCCTAAAACCCCAAGAAAAACCTGCGCCGCAAAAATAAGGCGCAGGCGGATGTTTCCTAGCTGTAAGATAAACAAAACAGCTCCTACTTATTCTTTACAGCAGAGCCATAAAATTATTCGCGGGCATCCTGCCTGCATAAGACAAGAGCCAGCATAATAACTTTTAAGTCGCCATGCTGAAACGACTGTTTATCTTACAGGGTAGGAACACCCTGACCGGCAAAACCTCCGCCGGCTGTAAAAAAGTTTAACATGCCAAACCTCAAAAAGCAATAGAGAAATTTTCCAGACACAAAAAAAGTTCCGGACATTAAAGTCCGAAACTTTTCCTTCATCAACAACCAAGTGGCCGCCCGGCATGTACCCACAAATACAATTTGTCCCACAACATCCCGGCATATTCCCATAAATCATACAGAAACTCGCCCAATGTCCGCGGTGCAATAAACAAACCAAACTGCTTGGCATTTTTCTTCACATAATTCACGTCCTGAAAAATCTTGTCACAACGTCTGATCATACTCGGCCGCGTCAAATCAATCCGGTCAAAATATCCCCGCTCGGGATTAAACAGCAAGACAAATTCCTGCGCCCGCACTCTGACCTTAATCAGACAAGCCTGACTTGCCTCAAGATACTGGTGATCTTCACCAACCATGCGAAACACATCATACCCCTCACCATTTATCTTTTCACAGACAACCTGATGAGCATTAAGCTCATTAATATCAGCCGTTAGACACCACAAAAAGCCAAAACGGACATCACCGGTTTCACTCAATTGCCGATATGTCAGACTGTGTTTCTCATAAAAATATGCCCCGTCGGCATATTTCTTTCCCAACCGTCTGGAATTCCCCTGAAGAGTCAGATGATAAAAAACCTTCGCCGGCAAACCACAGTCTCTGGCATACAACAAACTCCCGTCCGACAGCAACTCAATGTCCTGAGCCTCTTCCGCCGCCACAGTCAATGTTTCAAGGTTAATAATCATTGTTGTCTCATCAGTCAGCAAAGCCCAGTTTTCCGACAATTCTTCAAACTTGCCTGTCACATTGGCCACACGGGCACAACTCCCCGGCCTGAACTTGAAAAGCACACTGGCCTCTCCGTTCCGAAATATTTTTCGTTTAACTTTCATATAATAACAAATAAAAATAAAACATAAAAATTATTGAATACCTGACAACATACATCATATTTAGACAAAAATCAACCGTTTTTTTACAAACAGCTTGACTCTTCCACACAAAACAAGCATAATCTTTTCCATAACATTATAATTTTAGATATTATGAAAACAATAAATCTCTGGGTCATCATGCTGACAAGCATCATCACCCTGGCATCATGCCGAAGTTCACATCTTCCTGCAAACCTGCGAGCCGACTACTTTCTGTTAACTCCGCAAAATGTTAAGGAATATCTTGAAAGAGACGGCTTCTCAGTCCAAAAAATCAAACTGATGATTTACCAGAACCGTCCGGTTTGGCTGGTCGAAGCCCGGGAAGACAATATGCTGATGGAAATCTATGGCTTCCGCTACTTTGTCCCGGAAGACAACATCCGGCTGATTATTCCGTCCACCGATGACCTGATTCTCTATCATGGTGCCGTCCTCAACATCAAAGATGATGACGGCCTCTATCTGGAACTGGAGCACTGATTTCACTGACAAAAATGCGCTGAACCATACCCGGACAGCGCATTTTTCTTTCTATACAAAAAATTTTTAGTCCTCAGAAACCGGCGCCTGCAAATCCCGCGCCACTTTCGGATCACGCAACAGTTTCTCAATCTTGTCAACTTCTTCAAAACTCTTGTCAATTTTAAAGTTCAGCTCCGGCACATAACGCAGCTCGGTCTTAGACATAATCACCTTGCGCAAATAATTTGACGCCAATTGCAATCCGCCGATAACCTCCAGTTCTTTGTCCTTATCTGAGGTAATCAAATAAACGGTAGCATACTTCAAATCCGGCGAAACCCTGACCTCCATAATCGTCACCAAAGTTCCGACCCCTTGCAAATTATGAATTTCATCCCGCTCAATCTGCTTGGCAATAATCTTCTTGATTTCCTGCCCGACCCTGAGCTGACGCTGTGATGGCTCTTTTTCTGCCATAAAAATATCCTTGTCAAATCAAATCTATCCAACCGTACCACACCCGCCATCAATAATCAACAAAAAAAAGACCAGATAAAACCTCATACCATAAATAAGACATATATATAATAAGAGTTGGGAAAACACACGGTAATGTACATAAACATACATAACTTAGCATTTTCCCAACTCTGTATCAGATAACTGATACGGCTCTTTTATTGAGCAGCAAAAGCCTTTGCCTGTTTCCGGGCTTCATCTTCGGTTCTGGCCACATTAACCAGAATGGTCTGGTTAACTTCCGGATGCAAATCCAGACGAACCTCATAAACACCAAGATCTTTAATCGGTCTTTCCAGAAAAACGCAACGACGCTCAACCTCAAAACCGGCTTCCTTGATTGCAGAAGCAATATCGCGGATAGTCACGGAACCATACAACTGACCGGTTTCGGCCGCCTGACGAATCAAAATAGCACTAAAGCCTTTGAGAGCCTCAGCCTTTTTGTTAGCCTCGTCAAGCAAAGCCTGGTTATGAGCTTCCAGCTCGGCCTTTTTCTTTTCATACAGGGACACATTCGCCTCTGTCGCGCGCAAAGCTTTCTTCGTCGGCAAAAGATAATTACGGGCATAACCGTTTTTAACAGTCACTTTGTCGCCCATTTTGCCCAGTTTATCAACATGTTCCAGAAGAATAATTTCCATATTTCTCACTCCTTCCGATTAATCAGCCACAAACGGAAGCAGGCCGATATAACGGGCGCGTTTAATAGCCCGGGCCAGCTCTCTCTGTTTTTTAACAGATACCGCGGTAATGCGGCTGGGAATAATTTTTCCTTTTTCAGAAATATATCTTGAAAGGAGCTTGACATCTTTGTAGTCGATTTTCAAAGCGTCTTCGCCGGAAAACGGACAAGCTTTTTTTCTTCTGAAGAATACCTGTTTAGCCATTTTTTCCTCCTTATTCTTCACCGGCGGCAGCTTCTTTGTCGCTGTCCGCATCATTGGCACTGCTGAATTCGTCAACCTTAACCGTCATATAACGAATAATGTCTTCATTAAAACGCATAATGCGTTCAAATTCGGCAATTGCCGTTGCCGGAGCGGAAATGTTCATCAGAACATAATGGCCCTTGCGGTTTTTCTTAATACGATAAGCCAGGTTTTTCAGACCCCAGTTATCAACTCTGACAACTTCGCCACCCTCTTTTTTAATCACATTGGTGAGTTCTTCAACAATGCTGTTCACCTGAGAAGCGCCCAAGTCCTGACGTGCAATCAGCACGCTTTCATAATTAGTCATAAACAAAATCTCCTTATGGATTCTCAACAACGCCCGGATGACAAGACCAAAAAGACGGCTGCATCCCGACATAAACACATGTATAGCCCGGATTTTTTCATCAATCCGAGCAAGGAACCTCTGCACTATACACGCATTTATTTATTTTGCAAGCATTTTTTGTCAAAACCTTCTCTTGTCTTATATTCATTTCACAAAACACACAATTAAAACCATAACCACCAAGATTATTACGATCAACAAGGCCATTAACTCACAAATAATCTATACCATTACGACTATAATAAGAAGAAATCCAATACCAATTATTTGTTAAACTTTGCCCTCCAACAATAGAATATGCAGATAAGATAATTATGAATTTGGAAATTTCAAGGAAACACCTGCAATCCAAAACCTTCCGACATAAAACCGATATTTATCATATATTAATCATTTCCGTTCTATACTATCCAAAGAAGACTTTTTAACGCGGATACAAGAAAATGCGCCGACACTTTTTCACATACGGACTGCTGGCTCTGTTGCTGAGTTCCTGCCACAGCCTGAACGGCATCACTCATTATCAGCCGGCACCGCCGGGCTATGCTAATGACCAGCCGAAAATAAGCCTGCTGAATCCCACCTCCCGCTATATCATCCATTGTTATGGCGACATGGGCGCGGCAGAAGAATGTGCCCGCCATTATGAACAGAAAAACTATGTCCGTTACCGTGACATTCCCTACAAAACCGCCAACTATGACTTTCTCACCCGGGAAACCTTCCCGACGCGCCGCTGGCGGGAACATGAACGCACCCCGCGGTGGTAGCCATGCTGTCACGGATCAACACCATAGCCTTTAATGGTCTTGAAACCCTGGACGTTGACCTGCAGGTACAAATCACCTCCGGCATGCCGGTCTTCTCGATTGTCGGTCTGCCCGACAAAGCTGTTGCCGAAAGCCGCGAAAGAGTCCGCGCGGCCTTAAATTCTCTCGGCCTTTCTCTTCCGGCCAAACGAATCATCATCAACCTTGCACCGGCCGACCTTGTCAAAGAAGGCTCCCACTATGACCTTGCCGTTGCCTTGGGGATTTTATCCTGCATGGAAGTCATCCCCCTTGAAGAAACCAACCGCTATATTGCTCTGGGTGAACTCAGCCTCGATGGTTCCATTTTTCCCGTCAACGGCATCCTGCCCGCCGCCATCCATGCCAACCGCCGTAAACTCGGACTGATTTGTCCGGCGACTCAGGGAGCAGAAGCCCTTTGGTCCGGCTTAAAAGAAATCCTCGCAGCTGAAAACCTGCTGGCTGTAATCAATCATTTCAAAGGGACCCAGCTGATTCCCACGCCCACACCTGCCGCTCCCGGAAAACCGGGGCGTCATCTCGACATGAAAGATGTCAAAGGTCAGGAAAGCGCCAAACGCGCGCTTGAAATCGCGGCCGCCGGCGGTCACAATATGCTGATGATCGGCCCGCCCGGCTCCGGAAAATCAATGCTTGCCGCCAGACTTCCCGGCATTTTACCGCCGCTTTCACCGGAAGAAGCGCTTGAAACCAGCATTATCCACTCCGTCGCCGGTGCTCTGAAAAACGGCTGTATCTGCACCGAACGCCCCTATCGCGCCCCGCACCACAACGCTTCCACCCCGGCGCTGATCGGCGGCGGACGCAAAGCCGTCCCCGGAGACATCTCTCTGGCACACAACGGCGTTTTGTTCCTTGACGAACTGCCTGAATTCAGCCGCGCCACCCTTGAAGCTCTGCGCCAACCGCTGGAAGACGGTATCATCACCATCTCCCGCGTCAATGCCCACACCACCTACCCGGCAAAATTTCAGCTGATTGCGGCAATGAATCCCTGCCGCTGCGGCAATCTCGGCATTCCCGGACACGAATGCCCCCGGGCGCCGCTCTGTGCTCTGGACTACCAATCCAAAATCTCCGGCCCTCTGCTTGACCGTATTGACCTCCAGATTGAGGTTCACGCGGTCAGCCCCTGGGAGCTGGCCGGCGTCAAACCTGGAGAATCCTCCGCTGAAATTCTGAAAAGAGTCACCAACGCCCGCCTCATTCAAAAAGAAAGATTCAAACGGCTTGGCGCCCCGAAACTGCATACCAACGCCGAGCTGAAAGGCGAATTGCTTGAAACGGCGGTCAAACTCGATTCGGATTCCGAACGGCTGTTGATTGACTTTGCCGCCAAAAACAACCTGTCCGCCCGCGCATATCACCGCATTTTACGGTTAGCAAGGACAATTGCAGACTTGCAAAATTCTGAAAATGTGTTAAAAAGACATATTGCTGAGGCTTTGTCCTATCGCAGAACCAACGCAAACCGGACAAAATAATGGAGAACGTTTAATGAAAATCAACAGATATTTCAAACCTTTAACCTACGCTGCCTTGTCAATGGCAGTCAGTAGTCTGGCGTTCTCCGTGGCCTTTGCCTCACAATACGGCAATTCTTACCGCGAGGACACCGCCTCCGGAACCCGCAACGTTCAGGTTCAATATACGGGCCTGAGCAAATCAATGGGCTTTTTTGATGAAACCCAGCCGCAGGGCATGCCCATGGACGGCCAGGCCGATACCCGCCTTCAAATCCGCCAGCGTAAATTACAGCCCATTGACTATACCAAACGCCGTACCGGCAAAACCTACCGCGACGGCAGTATCTTCGGCGGCACCTGCTGCGAAGCAAGTCCTGAAGAAGACAACTCCATGATTCCGGGACAAGGCTGCGGCGGTCAGGGCAAAAAATGTGACCGCGTGGTTGAAGTCAAACCGGCTCCCTGCCTGAAAACAAATTCTTGCCCGGCACGCCGCAAAGTTGAAACCGCCGTTGTCCAAACCCCGGACAGCATTCGCTATGACTTTGTCCGCAACTACATCACCCGCCCGCGCCGCGATGTTTATGCCAGTATTCACCAGAAATGCGGCAAATACGCCCCCATCCAGCTTGAATGGGTTGAATTCCGTTTAAATGAAGACGACATCAACGGCACCATGGCACAAAAACTCGGCAACTACCGTTTCCGTATTTTCGGCTGCCGTCGTTTCACCAAAGAAGCCGTCCTCAATCAGGGGCGCCTGATGGAACGCAATTTCCGGCTCATTTCCGTCTTTGACAATGAGCTGAAAGACTGCTTCAATATTGTCAAGATTCCCAACGACCTCTGCACCGAGGTCACACCGAGCCCCCTGCCCGAATATCTGATCACCGCGGAAATCACCAATTACTTTATGAACATCTGCGACAAATACAACTGGGATGAAAGTATCCGGGCAGACAAGCGTATCGGCTCATCCGAAATCACCGTCCGCTGGACAATCACCGACATCAACAAAACCAAAGTCTACTGGAGCGGTGAAACCGACGGTTACGGCGAACTCAACCGCGGAGAAGAAAACGGCGAAATCCTCCTGGTCGAAAAAGCTTTTGCCGACGCCGTCAACAATCTGCGCAACAATCCTTTCTTCCTGCGTCAGGTCAGCCGCCGCTTCTCTCCGGCTGAAAAAGAAAGCCAGCGCCTCCAGCTGATTGAAACCGAAAAAGCCAACAACCCGGTCAAATGCCAATACACCAGACACGACACCGAAGCCAATCAGGTCAGCAAATATATCTACATGCCTGAAAACCGCACACCGCCGGCAACCACCACGGTCACCACCACGACCACAACCGTTGTTGAACAGACGCCTTCCGTTGTTGAACATCGTCCGGCGGCTGAAGTTATTGAACGTGTGCCGACACCGACCGTCATTGCCCGGATGCCGGGAGGCGCTGTGGTTGAAAAACGTTCCGACGGAACCGTTTCAACCATCGTAACCGAAACACCGGCACCAAGATCCGAACCGGTAACCATACCGGCACCGGTCGTTCCGCCTATGCCGACACCTCCATTGCCGACACCGGCTGTCACGACAACGACCACCACAACAACAACAACTGTTACCGAAACCCCGGCTGAACCGATTGTCATCGACAACATCACGGTTGAAGAACCGGCACCGTTGCCACCGCAACCCGAACCGGCTGAAATTCTGCTCAGCAAAGAAGCAGCACCTGAACCCTATGATCCCAGCCTGACACCGCACGCCATTGAAGAAAAAGCCGAAGTAAAAGTCGACTTGACCAACACCACGCTGGAAAACCCGACTGGCGTTGTTCCCGGTATCGGCCTGCCGATTCCATCGGCACCGGAACCCTGCAACAACATGACGCTCTTCGGTCCGGATTGCGATTGTAACAACAAGACCTATCGTGGCTGCGAAGACAACAAACTGGACTGGAAATGTGAAGATAACAAACTCTTCGGCGGCTGCGAGGACAACAAGCTGAATGAACCCTGCAACAAATGCGACAGCCTGTTCAGCAACTGCGATGAAGTCTGCCCGGTCAAACTGGCCGAAGCCGAAGAACGCGGCGGCGTCACCGCCACCGGCTCCATCAGCAAAGAAAGCTGGATAAGCGTCCCGACTGAAGACAAAGGCGTAATTGAGGCACAAAACACCCTGTGCATTGTCGACCGCGATGCTTATGCCGTTCCGCTCTCTGCTGATGACGTCTACAAAATCAGAACCTCAATCGTCTCCATTTCAAACCACAACGGCAAACAGGGCGCCGGCCTGCTGGTTGACGAACGCTTTGTTCTGACTTCCGCCGACTTAATAACCAAAGATTACAACAGCTATAATCTGCGGACCATCAACGGCGGCGCCTTCACCGGAACGGCTGTCAGAATCAATCCGGACAAGAACACCGCTCTGCTGTACCTCGACAAATCGATTGAATACACACCGCTGTCTCTGAACCTTGAGCTGCCGCCGATTAATACGGAAACCTACTTAACTCTGGGTATCATGGACTTCGACACCGGCGAAGGCTACCTTGAAGATTCCGGCAAAGTCCGCGGCTACCGGGCCTCTGAAGCACGCGGTACTGAAATCATTGTCGATACTTATGTCCAGAACATCACGCTCGGCGGAGCCTTGATTGACAAGAGAGGAACCATCACCGGCTTCGCTCACGCCGGCAGAAACGGAAACGAAAATACCGACTTGTTCTTGCCGATAGCCACTGCATTGAAGAGCGTCGGTCTCGAAATCTGCGGCAAACGCATCACCGATATCCCGGTTCGCTCGACCGAAATCAGCGATGCCATCTTGTACAACACCGGCTCAAAAGAACCTCTGCCGATGGACAAGACCGAGCGCAAATAAACAGAAAAAGCTCCGCTTTGATCTGTCCGGCTTTCGGAGGACAGATCATTCCGGGGCTTTTTTTCTTTCTCATAAATTTTCAAAACAACTTGCTAACACGCCCCTTGCGTGCTATTCTGTCTCTGCATCCGGAAAATCCGGTTGTGGTGTCTGAAAAACACCTCCAAGAAATCTCCTCTTTTTTGTTGGGGAGTGCGGGTAATATATTGAATAACCGCGACGGTTTCTTGGCCGTTTTTCAGCTCCCCGTCCTCGTTTTTTTTCAACTTTGACGGTTTTTTATCAAAAAAAATTAAGGAGCAAAATAATGACAAAACAAAGCAAACAACTCACCATCAAAGATAAAGAAAAATCTTTCTTCCTCGAATTACGGGAAAGAATCAAAATCTGCCGGGAGGCCGTAGGCAAAAATTATGACAGTCTTTCAGAAAAAATCCCCAACCTCTCACCGGCAAAAATCGCCAGACTGGAATACGGCAATGATGTCAAAACCCTGCCGCTGTATATCTTATATCAATATGCCAGAGAACTTGGCTGCGAAATAAAAATCCAGATTATCCAGCGTCTCGAGCGTTAAACAAAAAAGGTGCAGCCTCAAGACTGCACCTTGCTCTTACTTCAAAAACAAAACCGGCCGACAAACAATCTCACCATGTTCCTGCAAGGTTCTGCTTTGCCCCGTCACCGGATTAAACAAAAAATAAGCCCCTTCAATTCCTTCCGTCAGATAAAACCGGTTCTGCAATTTTTGCCCGCCGATTTTCTCCATTAAAGAATTAAAACCTTCCTGACTCGCAGCCAGACCATTCCTGAAAAAGGCTTCTTTGACAATTGCCGCACATCGCCCGTTTACTCTGATATCTTCAGCACACTTTCTGGCAATATCTTCAATACTGCATCCCTTAATATCATAAAGCAACACGGCATACTGCCCAACAATCACAGCCCGAGGATGACGCCCTGCCTGCGGAACGGAAGAACGCTGTCCATCGCTGTAAATAACTTCAAATTCAAAAACAAACGGATTCCCGCTCAAATTATTTATATCCATACTTGTAAAAATTAAAATGATAAAACATAAAAATAACTTTAACAATTTCTTCTATACCAAAAGAATAGACAAAAGTCAACAAAATTCATGAAATAATACCACGGATTCTGTCTTTTCGCCGTTTTTCCCGGCGCTCAAGCACATACAACACCACCAGCCCCGGCACCGTCATCAGCGCCGTCAACGTAAAAAACATGGGCCAACCGACCAATTCCACCATTTTACCCGACGTCGCCGCCACGGCATCCCGCGCCAACGTCATCAAGGAAGATAACAAAGCATATTGCGTCGCCGTATAAGCCACATTGCATAATGAGGACAAATAAGCCACAAACGCCGCCACACTCATCCCTCCGGCAATATTATCCAGCGAAATACAACCGATAAGCACATAGATATTATGACCGGCATAAGCCTGCACCACAAACACCAGTGTCGTCACCCCCTGCAAAATCCCACAAACCCACAAAGATTTCACAATCCCGTAACGGCTGACTACCGCCCCGCCGACAATTCCGCCGACAATTGTCGCCAACATGCCGAAAACTTTTGAAACATACGCAATCTGCGCTGTACTGAACCCCATTTTAACATAAAACACATTTGCCATCGGCCCCATATAGGCGTCACTCATTTTATATAAAAAAACAAACAGCAACACCAGCCGCCAGTCTGGCCGCCGGATAAAATCACTAAAAGGCTCCACCACCGCCTTCCGCACAAATACCTTAAACCGCGTCCGCCGGCTGCCCTCGACCTTTGGCTCTTTATAGTGCCGGTCACGTGCCGGCTCACGGGAACACAAAACCGTCACAACCCCGACCAGCGCCCCGAACGACATAATCACATAGACATCGTTCCAACTCATATACGCCGCCAGCCACAAAGCAATCGCCCCCGAAAAAATCAGCCCCAGCCGATACCCCAGCACAAAAATCGCCGAAGCAGCCCCCTGATCTTTGGGACGAAACATCTCAATCCGGAAAGCATCCAACACCACATCCTGCGACGCTGAAGCAAAAACCACAATCACCGCAGCCAACACCAGCCAACAGGTATGCTCGGCCGGATCAATCAGAGCCATCCCGAAAATTGCCGCCATCAACAGCAGCTGCGTAAACAAAGCCCAACCGCGCCGCCGCCCCAGCCGTCCGAATAAAGGCAGTTGAATACGGTCAATCACCGGTGCCCAAAGCCATTTGAAACTATACGGCGTCTTCACCAGAGAAAACATCCCGATAAGCGTATAGGAAATTCCCGACGCATCCAGCCACAAACTCAGCGTCCCGCTGATAAGCATCAGCGGAAAACCGCTCGAAAAACCGAGCCCGGTCATAACCAGCATCCGCCGGTCAGCATAAACCTTTATTGCGTTCAACCACTTTTGCAGCATTGCCCTTCCCTTGCCAAATGATATCCAGCCTACCACGCCCTGTCTTAATAAATGCTGAAAACTTCATCATAAAACTTACCTTTAAATAAAAACATGCTAAATTTCCCCTGATATTGCACAACAGTGTTTTTGAATATTTACACTTTTTATTAACACTATATATTGTATGAAAAATTAAAATAAAATACATCATATAGTGTTTTCTTTAACGAAAGGGAGTTCAATGCAAAATCAAACGGTTATCAAAAGAAACGGCCAGCCGCAGAATTTCGATCTGGGCAAAATCAAACAAACACTCGAATACGCCTGCCGGGGATTCGACCTCGACCAGAACAAAATCCTGAACAAACTTCCTGATTTTGCCAAAGACGGTATTTCCACCGCCAAACTGTTAAAAGACCTGACTCTTGCCGCGCTCAGCCTGACTTCTGTTGAAGAACCGGATTGGAAAAACGCTGCCGGACGCCTCCGCCTTTTTGAACTCTACAAACAAACCGCCGTCAGCCGTGGCTCCAACCACACCGGCAGCCACGCCCCTTACGATTACCAGAAATTTCTCGGATTCGCCGTCGACAACAACATCTACAGCCGGGACATTCTGGAACACTACACCCCTGACGAACTCAGGGAAGCCGCTTCATTCATCAATCCGGATTTTGACCTGCTCTATGACTACGCCGGCATCAACCTGTTAATCAAACGCTACCTTTGCGAATACGGCGACCGGATTGTCGAACTCCCACAGGAAATGTTTCTGAGTATAGCCCTCCTGCTTGAGCAAAACGAAGACCGCCTGACCCGGATGGCCAAAGTCAAAGACACCTACCAAAAACTTGCCGATCGCAAAATCTCGCTCGGCACCCCGTTACTGATGAATCTCCGTCGTCCGAACGGCAACCTGAGCTCCTGTTTTATCACCGTTATGGACGACAGCCGCGATTCCATCTTCTACGTCATTGACCAGATTTCTGCCATATCCAAATTCGGCGGCGGCGTGGGTGTCAACATCTCTCGCGTGCGCGCTAAAGGGGCTCGCATCAAAGGCATCAAAAACGCCTCTGGTGGTGTCATTCCTTGGATTCGCATCATCAACGACACCGCCATTGCCGTCAACCAACAA
>CALXTH010000121.1 GCA_944391365.1 uncultured Alphaproteobacteria bacterium
TTGCCCCAAACTCTCAACCGTTAACTGATGGGGTGAAGCTGCCTCAGCTTCCGCCGGCTTGTGATTAAGAATTTTTAAGTAAATAAAGGATATAATGCCGGAAAAGAAATAAAAAAAGATATCGAGAAATACAATGAAAATGATCAGACCGATTGTGAACATCAGCAAAATAATAGATAACTACCGGGCGGTCATCGTCGGGTTCAACGGCGTATTAAGCGATGGTGCCAACATCAGACAGGAAGCGGTCAACGCTTTGATAAACATCAAAAAACAGGGAAAAGACATTGTCTTGTGCTCCAACAGCAGCCTGCGGGTGGCTCAACTGTGCGACATTCTGATGGCGGCCCGGGTTCCTCTGGGCATTTTCAATGCCGTGATAACCGCGGGAGAAATTCTTCACTACAAATTGAAAAATCACAGCGGAGAATTTGCCGCTCTTGGAAAAAACTTTTATAAACTCGGAGATAAAAACGGCAGCGTATTCTCCCGGTTGGACTATTCTGAAGTTAATGATATCTCCCGGGCAGATTTTATTTATATGGACAGTGTCGCCCGTGAAGATGACGTTATTGAAAACTACCTGCCTTCGCTTGAACATGCGGCCGCTCTGGGACTGCCTTTTGTCTGTGCCGGAAATGACACCTCAAGCTACAAAAACGGCAAAATCTGCCTGGCGCCCGGCGCTCTGGCCGAACAATACGCCGTCCTGGGCGGAAAAATCATCACAATCGGCAAACCGGATCCCGTCATTATGGCTTATTGCCTGGAGGCTTTGCCGCAGGATATTGAAAAGGAAAAAGTCCTGATAATCGGCGACAACATCGCCTCTGACATCAAAGGCGCCAATCTGGCCGGTTTGAACAGTGTGCTGATTTCCAAAGGCGTTCATGTCAACTTTTTAGGCGAAGGCTATATCTCCGATGTGGCTAAAACCCGTGAACTGGCCATGAATATTGACGCTTATCCTGATTATGTCATGTCCAATCTTCGCTGGTAAAAAACTTAGTCACTGCTTTGCAGGCGATCGGCCAGCTCCTGCAACTCAAGCCAGCGGTTTTCTGCTTCATCCCGGGCAGCCTGCTTGGCCGACAGCGCCATTGTCAACTGATCAAAATACGCAGGATTCTCAGTATATAAAGAAGGATCCCCGAGCTTGGCCTCGATTTGTGCAATTTCTTTTTCCAGATCGGACACTTGTCCGGGCAGAACCGCCAGCAGCCGTTGCTGATTATAACTGAGCCTGAGTGCTTTACGCCCGCCCGACGAAACGGTACGGCCTTTTTCTGAAACACTGACTTTGCCTGTCGCCGGCTTGGCGGAAGAAAAACGCCCGGTCTGTTCCGCCAGTTTGCGCGCCAAATCGGAATATCCACCGGGATATTCGGTCACACTCCCGTCCCCCGGCATATAAATCACTGATGTCACCACCCGGTCCAGAAAATCGCGGTCATGGCTGACAATCAGCGCAGTCCCCTGATAATCATCCAGAACCTCCTGCAACAGGTCAATCGTGTCCATGTCCAAATCATTTGTCGGCTCGTCCAAAACCAGAAAATTTGACGGCTTGGCCAAAGCCAGAGCCAGCATCAGCCGGTTCCGTTCGCCGCCGGAAAGCGCCGCCACCGGACAGTTGGCCTGTTCGGGCTTAAACAGAAAATCTTTCAGATAAGCCACCACATGCCGGTATTGTCCGCGCACATAAACATGATCGCCTTCATTGCAAAGGGTTTTCCACAATGTCTTTTTCGGGTCAAGGTCGGCCAGATTTTGGTCAAAATAAGCCTCCTCCAGATTTTTCCCGATTCGCACAAATCCCTCATCGGGCGCCAGCCGTTTGGTCATCAGCTTAATCAGCGTCGTTTTCCCGGCACCGTTGGGACCGACAATGCCGATTTTGTTGCCGCGCATAACTTTGATTGAAAAATCTTTAACCAAAGTCCGCCCGCCCAAACTCTTGGAAATATGCTTGGTCTCAATAACCAGCCGCGACCGGGCCTCTCCCTCGGCAATCTCCAGTGCGATTGAACCGGTTTGCTTAATCTGCGTCCGCCGCTCTTCCCTGAGCTGTTGCAGCTTGCGCAGCCGTCCCATGTTCCGCTTGCGCCGGGCGGTCACCCCCTTGTGCAGCCACTCGGTTTCCGCCTCAATTTTTTTATTAAGATATTTCTGTTCGACAATTTCCTGGTCAATAACCTGTTCCTGCCATTCTTCAAAAAACTTAAACCCTTTGTTGTTACGGCGCATAATTCCGCGGTCAAGCCAGAATGTCGTTTGAGAAACATTGTTCAGAAACATGCGGTCGTGGCTGATGACGATCACCGCCCCGCCAAACCCGGCAATCACCTGTTCCAGTTTTTGAATGGTCGGCATATCCAAATGGTTGGTCGGTTCATCCAGCAGCAAAATATCCGGAGCACCGACAAGCGCCTGAGCCAGAGCGGCTTTGCGCCTTTCTCCTCCGGAAGCCTGAGTCGGGTCTAATCCCGGGACAATCCCCAGTTGTTCAATCAGAATATCCGCCCGATATTCCTGAGCCCGCTCTTCCGGAGCCAAACCCCGCAACACCACATCTTTCAGCGTCTTGTCTCGACTGAAATCCGGCGTCTGCGGCATATAGGCAACCTTTGTCCCCGGCTGCAAAAAAATCTCGCCGCTGTCAGGCTCAATCAGCCCGGCAATAATCTTGAGCAGAGTTGATTTGCCCGAACCGTTACGCCCGACCAAAGCGATTTTATCTCCCCGGCAGGCTGAAAACTCAACCGCCGAAAACAGTTCTTTTGGGCCAAAACTGAGCTTAATGTCTTTGATAGTCAGAATAGGAGGCTCGGACATTGACTTACAAATCACCCTCAATCAGCTGCAAACCCTCAATTTCCCATTCCAGCCCTTTGGCCGCCCACAAAAAGAAGTCGCTGACTTTTTCCTGTTTGATGCCGATATGCGTCCCGATGGCATAAATCGCCGAAATCTCTTCGTCCGACAGCTCATGGTTTGAAATCGCCACCAGAATCATTTCCCGCAAAATATAGCGGCGCAGCTTGATGTCCTTGATTTTTTTGATGGCGGCAGCGGCCTCGTCATGGGTTTTGAATTTTTTTATTTTCTTGATGGCCGATTCGCTGAACCCCAACTCCTTGATACGGCCGTTCAAATAGTCCATTTCCGGATTCTGGCTCAAATCCATAACAAACAACATGGCGGCGACAAAAATTTCCTTTTGCTCGGCCGTCATTGTTCCGATAATATTTGGCACAACATACCTCTTGCAAAATTAAAAACGCAAAAGTATTTATACAGGATAAAATAAAGATTTGCAAAACAAAATAAATTTATTATATAATAACCGCAGATTTGTACGGATGAATAAAAGGAAAAAACAATGCCTTTAAAAATAGAACTCAAACCCCATGAAAGCATTATTATCGGTGAGGCCCTGATTACCAATGACAACGAGCGCACCCGTTTTTATATTGAGGGGAATGTTCCGATTCTGCGTGAAAAATTTATCTTGCGGGAAAAAGATGCCGACACGCCGAGCAAACGGGTCTATTTCATTGTTCAGCAGATGTATTTGTCCAAAGATGTCAGCGAATTGCAGAAAATGTATATTGATTTTGTGCGTGACCTGCAAAATGCGGCGCCGAGTCTGATTCCTTATACCGCGGCCATCACTGACAACATTCTCCGCGGGGAGTTTTATAACGCGATTAAATGCGCTAGCCTCCTTGTCCAAAAGGAAGATGAGCTCTTCGGCCGGGCTCTGCATCCTGAAGAAGATAAAACTGAATAAATAACTCTTACGGTTGAAATATCAGCATAATTTTCGGACAGGAACAAAAATAATTGTTGCATTAAAGAAAAAATTATGATAATATAAAAACATGCTTTCAGAATGAAAGCACAGTGAAAATTAACCACAGTAATTGGGAGAAAAACAATGTCAGATATTTCATTAACCGCAAGCATGCGCTCCAACCTGTTGTCTTTGCAGAATACCCAGTCTTTGATGGACATGACGCAGGAAAGACTTTCCACTGGTAAAAAAGTAAACTCCGCGATTGACAACCCGTCATCTTATTATACGGCACAAAGCCTGACCAACCGTGCGTCCGACCTCGAAGGTCTGTTGGACAGCATGGGACAGGGCATTCAGACCATTAAAGCCGCCAACGAAGGCATTGAGGCAATTACTTCTTTTGTTGAACAGGCCAAGGCCGTTGCCAACACTGCTCGTGATACAGCATTAAAAACGGAATTGGTTGCAAGTAAAGAATATGCAGGTCCGGGGGCTGATACCCAAAAAGAAGTCACCATTAAAGTTGGTGATAAAGAATACAAAGCCACAATAGGAAAAGCCACCGGAGAAATGACCATTGATGAAGCCATTAATGCTCTCAATGGCGCAACGGAAGTCGGCGGAACGGGAACATTATCGGCCGCAAAAACAATTACCTTTGGCAAAACCGCTGATGGTAAGAGTATTACAGTTGCTTTAGCCGCAGATACAAAAGAAACAAAAATCAATGTAAATGTTACCGGATTAGACGATATTGCTATGAGCGTCACAATTAATCCGACTGCTCGTGATACCTCTATCCAGCAGTTCAATGATATTTTGAGCCAGATTGACCAGATTGCTTCCGATTCATCCTATAAAGGAATTAACCTGTTGAAAGGCGACAAGCTGAAAGTAATCTTCAACGAAGACCGTTCATCTTACCTTGACGTTGAAGGAAAAAATGCCACATCAAGTGGTCTTGGCTTATCAACCGTCACCGACTGGAGTACCTCAACGGCCGTTGACGCTTCCATTACCGAAGTTGAGAGCGCAATTAACCAGTTGCGTGATATGGCTTCAGAATTCGGTAACAACTACTCCATCGTCCAAACCCGTCAGGACTTCACGGAAAACCTGATAAATGTTCTGGAAGAAGGCGCAGATGACTTGACACTCGCCGATATGAACGAAGAATCAGCCAACATGCTCGCGCTGCAAACCAGACAGCAGCTGGCCATCAACTCACTGAGCTTGGCTTCCCAGGCAGCACAGTCAGTCCTGTCTTTGTTCTAAAACGACACACCATTTTCCGCCTCAAAAGACGGAAAGAACAAACAAAAAACCGGCGTTTCCCCGCCGGTTTTTCTATGCCCGTTTCTATGGAAAACAAATTTTCAATATAAAATAAGGAACAAGCTACAGCGTTCCTCCCCTTAATTCCGTTAAGGGGAGGACAGGAAGGGTTTATAAAAAAACATCTGAAGCGTCATCACGGGGCGAATTTATTCGCCGTGGCGATCCACAGAAAGATTCGCAACTGTCATGTTCGGACTTGATCCGCTGGAGAGCAGCCAACAATCCAGAGAATTGTTGGCTAACGACAGCGAAGACTTGTTGGCGCGAAAGGAAGCGTAAGCGAACCGAAGCAAGCCTTACAAGTCGAGTGACTGACGGCCGAAAGAAAAAGCAACTGACGTTGCTTTTTCTGAGG
>CALXTH010000122.1 GCA_944391365.1 uncultured Alphaproteobacteria bacterium
GGCACCCGCAGTCAAGTTAATGTGCGAATACCAGCATATTTATTTTTAAGTCATTATGCTAAAACGACTCATCTCAAAAGGGCGTTCAAACCCTGGCTGATGAACCTCTCATCAGTTGAAACTATTTTAACATAACAAATCTTAAAAATCAATATACATTTAGGAAATAATCACGGAATGAAGATTTTCAAGGTGAGAAACAAGCTACAGCGTCCCTTCCCTTGATAGGGAAGGACAGGATGAGTAGATAATATAAAAATCTACTCACCCTTCTAGCTGCGCTGACGCTTACGTCGGTCACTTGGTTGTAACGCCTGCTGTTGTCGCTATCGCTTCTTTGCAGGCTAACAAACCTTCGCCTGTCGGCGAAAAACAATCCCCCAGATTGTTTTTCTACTCCAGCCCTTTCTATCAAGAGAGGAAAATGTTCTCTTTTCACCCTCCGCCAACTCTATCTGAGCATCGCTCCTCATTAGCCGCCGGACAAGCTACCGCTAACCGACCGGGTCAAGCTGCGCCAGCTTGTGCCTCAGCTTCTGCAAATTTTTCGTCCTTTATTTAAATTTATTATTTACAACAATTTTCTTTTCTGATATAATAGGAGTCGTAGGAAAGAAGTTTGCAAGGAGATATTATGATGAAAATACGCTATGCTTTATTGTTGTCCGTATCTTGTCTCGGCCTCGGCTCTCTTGCCCATGCCGGACTCATTCCTGATATCACCCCGGTTGGGAAGAATACATCTATCTCTACATTGCGGGGAACCCCCGCGGGCGAAAGTCCGCTGTTGGTTGTCCCGGGAATTGAAAAAGCTTTGGGGCTTTCTCACTCTCCCGTCAACGAACAAAGCTCTTCCCGCACTTCATACACACACCTTGCTTCCCAATCCAAACTTCTTTCCGCCTCTGTCTTTGCGAGGAGGACTTCGTCCGACGAAGCAATCCATAATAAAAACAAATTAGCTATGTCATCCTCGGACGAGCACAGCGAGATCCGCTGGAGAGCAGCCAACAATCCAGTGAATTGTTGGCTAACGACAGCGAAGACTTGTTGGCGCGAAAGGAAGCATAAGCGAACCGAAGCAAGCCTTACAAGTCGAGTGACCGAAGCAGAGTTGTCGAGCCCTAAGCGAGACTTACGTCGCAAGAAATCCAGGTCAAACAAAGATTCCATAGCCACCTGGATATTCGGATCAAGTCCGAAAATGACAGTTGCTAATTTACTTGACTCAACAGCGGCACAAGGCGCACGCAGTGCTATCTTATCCCCAATCAACCCACAGCAAAAGATCGGATCAAACGGCGCCCGTTTGGCGTCGGTCTGCTTCATTACCGACGCGGGGAATTGCCGTGGAGACGAATATGACTACGGCGGAGCGAATACCCCGGATAATTCTTCAGGCGGAACACCGGGCGGGGGCTCGTCCGGTGGTGATGACCCGAAGTGGGAATTGGACAACAAAGAGCGTTGCAATAAAGAGGGATATGTGACAACTTCTTGCAGCTCTGTTCAAACCCCAGTTAATTATTGCCCTTATGACAACACCTATTTTGAAAAATGTGAGTGTAAGCAGAACTTGCAAACCTGCTCCAAACCTTATTACGGTGTCGGGGAAAGCTGCGGCGGAAAATATGCTTCGTGCAAATTAGACAATCCCCGAGCTTGCAAAGAAGACGGCTATACTCAGACCGGAAGCTGTAACTCAGTTCAGAACATCAACAAACGCTGCCCGTACGACAGTAATTATTTTGATAAATGCGTCTGCCGGTCAGACCTTTATACCTGTTCATCGCCGTTACAGGGTGTTGGCACGGCCTGTGGCGGGAAATATGCCAGTTGCCAATGCCCAAGCTCTTATAAATCCTGTGATTGTGGTAAAGCTTCCGGTGCCTCTTCCTGCACCTGGGGCGGAACGACAAAATACTCATCCTGTAAAAAATGCTGTTCAGACACCTGCTCGTCCGGCTCAAAATCAGTCTCCTGCTCCAGCAGCCAGAAAAAAGTCAAAGTCTCGACAACCGAATGTGGTTCATCCTGTTACCGCTGTCAGACGGTTTCAAGCTCGTCTTCATCCTCGTCATCAAGCTCTAGCAGCTCATCTTCAAGCTCTGGCTCTGGAAACAGATGGGGAGTAAACTGTTGCGGTTCATGTGGAGATTACGCAACTTGCAAAAAAGTAAATGGCTGGGAGGATTGTTCAGATAAAATTCCCGATTATGAAAAAAAATATAGTTGCACTTGCTACTTTTCTCGCTGTCAATACCCAAATGTCGATGGATATATTTGTGATTGTCTCCATTAAAAACCACACTTTACCAAAACACTCTGCCCTTAATTAAATGTCAATATTAGCAAAAAAAAAAAAAAAAAAGGGCTCCGTATGGGAGTCCTTTTCAATCAACAGTTCTGCCAATTTATAAAGGAAGAGCCGGCAAACGCCGGCCCAAACCAATATTAGTTGACAGAGTCCTGAAGAGCTTTACCGGCTTTGAACTTAGCCTGTTTGCGAGCCGGGATTTTGATGGT
Organism: uncultured Alphaproteobacteria bacterium; assembly: GCA_944391365.1. Lineage (GTDB taxonomy): Bacteria > Pseudomonadota > Alphaproteobacteria > RF32 > CAG-239 > HGM16780. The sequence continues at coordinate 2,527 of CALXTH010000122.1, forward strand.
GGCGCCGGTACGCGGATTGCGGCCGGTTGTCGCAGAACGCTTGGAAACAGAGAATGTACCAAAGCCGACCAGACGAACTTCATCGCCGGATTTCAAAGCGCTGGTAATTGAAGAAACCAGAGCATCCAAAGCTTTGGTTGAATCAGATTTGGTCAATCCGGTTTCATTAGCAATGCTAGCAATCAATTCATTTTTATTCACGGTGAGGACTCCCTCTAAATATTAAGTTACAAACCAATGTAGCAGTATTTCCAACGGCTACACGAAAATTTAAGAACGAAAAAAACACGCTGTCAAACAAAAACAGCGCAAAATCATAAAAAAAATGAAATTTTTCAACATTTTTCACGTTTCATAACCTTTTTTTCGACTTATTCACAGGAAAAGTAAGCCTGACAAGCCTTTCAGACGATTCGACAAACAGAGTCGCCGCGGGAGTCGCCACAAAATTCTCAGCAAAACAAAGAATAAACATATTGACAAAATATCCAAAATATGATAATAATGACCAAAATTTACAAAAAAACAGAAACTTTCAGGAGGCTGACTTGGCTCAGAACTTAAAAAAGACATATTGCAATGAAAACCTGCTGATGCAGCTTATTGCGGCTCAAAACATCGTTCCGCGAAAAATAGATCCCAAAAGCTATACCGACCAGCAATATATTCGGATCAAAGAACAATCTTTTGACTTTATCGAAAGCTTTTTCAATAAAGAATATGAAATTGATTCATCAAACCTTCCGCTGGTTGAAGACCTGATCTACTCGCTGAAAAACAGCTGCAGCAGCAAAAAAAGCCTGTCCAGAATCAATAAATATCTGCACCGGCTGAACCTTATAAAAAAAGAGGCCGAAAAAGAGCAGCAGTTTCTCGCCAGCCTGAACAACATCCAAAAGGCCGCCGCCGTTCTGGAAAAC
>CALXTH010000123.1 GCA_944391365.1 uncultured Alphaproteobacteria bacterium
CGAGATCTACACTCTTTCCCTACACGACGCTCTTCCGATCTAGATAATCATTCAGCAGATAAAGCACAATCGCGGCAATAATCCCGGCAAATACATCATCCAGCATCACACCCCAGGCATTATGCACCCGGCGATCAAAAAACTTAACCGGTCCCATCTTGCAAATATCAAAAAAGCGGAACAACACAAAACCGCACACCCACACCCGCCAATCACCAAGACTGTGCCAAACCGGTATAAAGGCCAACATCTGACCAACCACTTCATCAATCACCACCTGCGAGGGATCCTTGTCCGAACTCCGCCGGATAATATAATTCGTTGCCCAGACACCGAGAAAGAACAAAACCGCCGCCCATCCCAGCATTGCTTCCGGACTGCCATACCTCGTCAGCAGCCAGACCAGGGGCAGGGCACCGAGTGAGCCAAAAGTTCCCGAGGCTTTCGGGGCAAAACCAAGTCCGAACCACGTTGCGCTGAAATAAGCCAGAAATTTGACCATCACCGATTCTTGCTCCTGTTTACCAGTCCACAAATTCCTGCTTGACATCACGGGTAAACATCCCGCGGATTGTAGACTTGATGTCTGCCTTTTCATATACGCCTTTATACAGCGCCTGACAAATCGGCATGTCGATTCCTTCTTTATCGGCAATCAGCTTGACCGCTTTCAGGGTCGGCACACCCTCGGCCAGTTTGCCGAAGTCTTCGCCGCGGGCAAATTTTTCGCCGAATGTACGGTTGTGGCTGTAGGCTGAAAACAATGTTGCTTCATAATCGCCCAAATGCGCCAGACCATAAGCTGTCCGCGGATTTCCGCCGAAATGCTTGATAAAACGCCCGACCTCAATCGGTGCCCGCGCCATCAAAGCGCCTTTCAGTCCGTACCACTCCAGACCATCCAGAATACCGGCTGCAATTCCGATAACATTCTTCATTGCCGCGCCGATTTGGTTGCCGACAAGATCTGCCCCGTAATAAAAACGGATAAGCTCGCTGGAAAACATTTTGATAATTTTGTCTTTTGTTTCCTCTTCGTCGGAGTCCACCACCACACAGGACGGCACTCCTTTCATATAGTCCTGAACATGTCCCGGCCCGGCCAAAACAGCCACATGAATATCCTGTTTGACTTCCTCTTTCATAATCTGGTGCATATATTCGGCCGTATCTTCCTCCAGCCCTTTCATGGCCAGCAGAAACGTCTTGCCGGATAAATCATATTGGTTAAGCTCCCGGCACAGCCCCCTGAAATGCTGACAGCCGATGGAAATAATGATAACATCGTTTTGCAAAACCTCGGACACATTTTCAAACAAGGTCATGTTGTCCCGCAACGAAAGATAAGGATTTTTGCGTGTTTCTTTCAGTTCAATAAAATTCGGCGAGGTAGGAATATCATACATATCCACGTCAAACCCGCAATAAGCGGAAGCATACCACCCCAGAAAAGTTCCCCAGCGTCCGCAGCCGATAAGTCCGATTTTTTTCATGTTCCACCTTAAATATTTTATGACAGATAATAAAAAACCTTTTACACCCAAAAATGTAAAAAGGCAATATGATTGTTTTACGCGGCCGGATTCCCCTCTTTTTTCAACCTCTGCCGGTTAACGATGGCACTGATATGGTCAAACTCCTCAAAAGACTGATAAGCGTAATCATAGCTTTTTTTATCGCAGTCATAAAAAACCTTGTTGGCCATCAGCTCAATAGCGTCATCAATTTTTTTGAACGCCTCGTTATAATCGGGATTGTAGTTGTTGCGTGACTTTTTTCTGACAATATCATGATAGGCCGCAATTACCCTGGCCGTCTCATCAGCCGCATTGGCATAGCCCTTGTTTTCAAAATCAAACATAATCCGGGCGGTTGTCTGATAAAAACATTTATTTGTCAGAATAGATCTTTGTATTTTATTACTGCCGTCAATAACCATAATTTCAAACCGTTATTTTTGACTGTATATAACAAAGTTTCTAGCATATAAAAAATAATTATGCAAGCGTTTTAAGCACAGCGCGGCCGCAAACCGTTTCCTAATCGGAAATATCAGCCTCATAGGCATTGACGATTTCGGTGTCTTCGTCATTTTCGGTGCGGCTCAGCTCACAAACCAACAACTTGTCGGCATCGGCCAGACTGTCAAAAATATCATCGCTGATACCGCTGAGCATAATCTCTTCTTCCGGCGTGCGGAGCAAAACGGCGGAATTATCTTCCGGATTAAGAATAATGCACGGTTCTTTGGGCTCTCCCTCTCTTTCATAAAGCAGGAGCATAACTTCGTCTTCGTCATTAACAATAAAGTCAAAAGTATCAAACTCGTCCATTTTACCCATCCTCCGGTGCCGTTTTTTATACCTGTTAATATTTGCTTTATATTAAGTGCAAAAAATTTATAATTCGTTACTATAAAAACGAAAAGGATAAAAATGCGAATATTGATAGACCGATTTATTGAAATGTTAAAATGGCCGGTGGCATGTTATATGCTTTTTTTGTTTCCGGCCTGTATCCGCTCGTTTTATTCTTTTCAGTTTATGACCTGGAAATATGTGGCGCTGGCGCTGGGAATAGCCGTGTTCTACATCTCGCGGAATATGTCGGACGCGGCGATCCGCACCAATATTCAGATTATTGCCCACGAATGCACGCATGCGTTTTTTGCTTTGCTGACGTTTCATAAAGTCACCCGTATCCGTATTGAAGGCGACAACAGCGGCGGACAAATGGAGTTTAAAGGCCGGGGCAACTGGCTGATAACCATTGCGCCGTATTTCTTTCCGTTGTTTTGTTTTGTGTGTATGGCCGGTATTTCTTTATATACGGCATTTGCTCCGATGAACCTGTTTCTGAACGGCGTTCTGGGATATTTTGTCGGCTACCATATTGACACGGTCTTTTCTCAAATCCACGAAAAACAAACCGACCTGCCTAAAGTCGGCTACAAATTCTGCGTCATGTTCCTGCCCGGTGCCAACCTCTGGGCAATCGGCTCCGTTTTTGCATTCAACAGCCGTGGCTGGGAAGGGGTCTGGCTCTATCAGCGCCTGTTGAATTATCTCAATCACAAAAACTATGAAATTCTTGTTCGCTTCCTTTCCGATATAATCTGAAAAAATATTTTTTTATATGCAAACCGGCGGAAAACAAGCCTTTCGGAATAAATGGTTAATAAATTGTTAAAGTTATCCACACCACTGGAAAAGCATATTGTCAAAAACAGATGAATTGCTAAGATAATCACAAATAATATTTATTATTGGACAAGTGTTTAGAAGAAATTCTTGTCGGTTCAATTTCCACTCTTAAAGGAGAATATATTATGGCAGACATATCCTTGACAGCCAGCATGCGTTCAAATCTGCTGTCTTTGCAGAACACCCAGTCTTTAATGGATATGACACAGGAAAGACTTTCGACCGGTAAAAAAGTAAATTCCGCAATTGACAACCCGTCGTCATACTATACGGCACAGGGGCTGACCAACCGCGCTTCGGATCTGGAATCCCTGTTGGACAGCATGGGGCAGGGCATTCAGACCATCAAGGCCGCCAACGAAGGAATTGAATCGATTACATCATTTGTCCAGCAGGCAAAGGCCGTTGCCAATACCGCCCGCGATACCTCAGTGAAAGAATCTCTGATGGCCGGCGTCAGTTATACGGATCTGCCTGACGGTGAAACAAAAAATATTACCATAAAAATAGGTGATCAAACATTAGAGACTTCTGTGACGGCAACCGGAGCCGATATGGACATAGATGCCGCTATTAGGGCGCTTAACGGAGAACTGGCAAAAATAGCTTTGCCGGAAGGTGTCGGGGAAGCCGGAACCGATACAAACTGGAGCAATATTCTGAAATTTGGAAAAGGGGCGACGCCCAATGATGATAAAATTGTCCTGACTTTCCAAACTGAGGAAAAAATGGAGGCCTTTGGAAGTGTAAATATCAATATCACAGGGTGGAGTTCTGTCAATATGAACGGCAAAATCAATCCCAATGATCGCCAAAGTTCCATGGAACAGTACAATGAAATTCTGAACCAGATTGATCAGATTGCCAACGATTCAACCTATAAAGGCGTCAATCTGTTGAAGAATGATAATCTGAAAGTTGTCTTCAATGAAGATCGTTCCTCTTTCCTGGATGTTCAGGGCGATGATGCGACATCATCAGGTTTGGGGCTGTCTCCGGTTGAAGATTGGAGCACAACCGAGTTGATTGATGAAACAATTACCAGCATTGAAGCCGCAATCAACGAACTGCGTAATATGGCTTCGACTTTTGGTAACAACTATTCTATCGTTCAGACCCGTCAGGATTTCACAGAAAATCTGATTAACGTGCTTGAAGAAGGTTCCGACAACCTGATTCTTGCCGACATGAACGAAGAGTCGGCCAACATGTTGGCCCTGCAGACCAGACAACAGCTGGGTATCAACTCACTGAGCCTGGCATCACAGGCCGCGCAGGGTGTTTTGTCCTTGTTCTAAACAATCATCTTTTTCTTCCCTTATTGCAAGGACTGAAGAAAAACGAAAAAACCGGCGGTTTTCCGCCGGTTTTTTCTATGCCCGATTCTATGGAAAACGAATTTTTAAGAAAAGGAACAAGTCACAGCGTCCCTCCCCTTAATGGAGTCAAGGGGAAGACAGGAAGGGTTTATAAAAAATTATCTATATTCTCCCTCTCTGAACCTCTCTTCCCATAGCTGTCATTGCGAGGTGAACTTGTTCGCCGCGGCAATCCATAATAAAAACAAATTAGCTATGTCATCCTCGGACTTGATCCGCTGGAGAACAGCCAACAATCCAGTGAATTGTTGGCTAACGACAGCGAAGACTTGTTGGCGCGAAAGGAAGCGTAAGCGAACCGAAGCAAGCCTTACAAGTCGAGTGACTGACGGCCGAAAGAAAAAGCAACTGACGTTGCTTTTTCTGAGG
>CALXTH010000124.1 GCA_944391365.1 uncultured Alphaproteobacteria bacterium
GACCGTGAATCAACTGCCAGTTTCATCTTAACAGAAGCCTTAAGCTCTGTCGGCAGTCCTTTTTTATGAAAAAACCGCACACTCTGCCAGCCTTAGCTGAACAGATTCCCGCATAGACACAGTACCTTATCTTTATACTCCAGCCCTGTTGTCTAGGAAGAGCCAGAGCGGGCAAGAGATTCTCAAACATATTCAACAAATCTCCCCCCTCCTAACCTCCCCTATATCAAGAGAGGAGGAACCCCTGAACTCTACACCAACTCTATCTGAGCATCGCGCCTCACTAGCCGCCGGACAAGCTACCGCTAACCGACCGGGTCAAGCTGCGCCAGCTTGTGCCTCAGGTCGTTGCCGGAGAAAACAAGTTGCCCCGTTTTCCCCGACAAGCCTTGCAATAAGAAAAACAACATTTTAAGCTAATAAATTCTTCAAAAGACCCAAAAGTCAGTCAAAGAGCCTCATCTTCCGTCTCATACCCGCCATAACCGGCAAGACCAGCCACAAACAGATATAACCTTAAGATATAGACAATTTATTAAAACAAAAAATGCTAATAACAGTATTATTTATACCGTTATTTCTAGCAATTAACATAACCGGACACAATTATCAAGATAATATTTTTACAAAACACTATTTTCCTGATAAAGCCCGAAAATCAAACGATTTTTATCGTATAAGTTGTGGATATTAACCAAAATATTTTATTGCACGGAACCATCCAGCGGATTAAAACGCAACAACATCGTCCGCCACATATCATAATTGTCGGCATATTTTTCAACAAAAATCTTGTAGGGCTGACAAATATACACCGCCCGCCGCGCCGCCTCGGCAATCGAACGGAAATGAGAATCCGAGTTATACCGGGCCTGATCCAGAATATCAACCTGGTCGACATTACCATCCCGCCGCAGATAAACCCTTATCTCAACAATCATATTCTGCGCCCCTTTGGCTCCGGGATCCAAATTCCACGCCGCCCGCAGCCGGCCGGCAATGGCATCAATCTCCGAAATCGACAATTCGCTGAAATATGAGCCGCCGGTTCCCCCGTCAACCCCGAGATTATTAACTTCCGTCCCCTCTTTAATCTCGGCGGTCTCATCAAGTTCACCAAGATTTTTTTCCAAACTGTCAACCGAAGCCAACAAACTCTTAAGCGGATTCGCCAACTCCGGTGCCTTATCGGTTTTGGCCTTGCGCTCCGGACGACGAACAGGCTTTTTCTGCTGAACAGGCACAAACTTCTCTTGCTTTTTGGGCTTTGGCGCCGCCGGTTTTTTGGGCTGGGGTGCCACCATATAATCAGCCTCCGGCTTGTCGGCAGGGGCTTCCGGAACCGGCTCCGGTTTGGGTGCCGGCTTCTTTTCCGGCACTTTCGGCGCCGGTTTGGGTTTCTCGGGCTGAGGCTCAGGGCGGCTGTAATTTTCAACCTTGCGTTTAACATGGCTGGCACGCTTATCTTCTTTGCCGATCTTCGCCTTGGGCGGCAAATTGGTCATCTCGCTGATTTTGACCTTGTTCAAATCAACAATAATCGGAACCTGACGGAACGGATCTTCATCATGCCAAAACTTCGGCAGGTCAACCAGAAAAATGATCAACACCACCAAATGTAACGCCAGAGATTTATAAAGAGATTCCTTCATCCGCACCAACCAGAAGACTACTTTTTCTGCTTTTCAGACTTTTTCTTGGACAACGGCTTGCTCTCGGTCTGAAGCCCGACTTTTTCAAAACCGGCCTCTTTCAACAACGCCATCAGGCCGATGACCCGGCCATAATCGGCATACTGATCACCGGAAATCGTCACCGTCACATCATTGTTTTCCCCGCGAATGGCCACCAGCTTGTCAATAATCTTATCCTGCGGCACTTCGGTCTCACCAATGTAATAATAACCGTCCCGATCCACACTGACATTAATTGAGGTGTCTTTGCCCTCCATCGCTTTTCCGCCGACTTTGGGCAGATTAACCGCGATTCCCGAAGTCATCAGCGGTGCGGCCACCATAAACACGACCAGCAGCACCATCATCACATCCATCAGATTCGTCATGTTGATATCGGCATTGCGGCGGCTGATTTTCTGATAACGGCGGCGGGTGCGCTGCGGAATAAACGACATCGGCTATTCTCCCGCCATTTCGGCCTTAATCGCCGTATCATCAATTTCACGCGACAAAATCGTCGAGAACTCGGCCATAAAATTCTCCAACCCGCCAGCATAGCGGTCAATATCTGAAGAAATTTTGTTATACGCCACCACAGCCGGAATGGCCGCAATCAACCCGAACGCCGTCGTAAACAAAGCCTCGGCAATTCCGGGAGCTATCGCCGCCAGAGAATTGTTCTGCGACACGGCAATCGCGTTAAAACTGTTGATAATCCCCCAAACTGTCCCGAACAAACCGACCAGCGGCGCCACCGCCCCCGTCGAAGCCAAAAAGCCCATCCGCGTATCCAAAGCCTCAAGCTCCTTGTCCATCGAAACTTCCATCGCTTTTTCAATGCGCTGCTGCAAAGAGACACCGCGCAACCCGCGGTCTGTTTTGGATTTCAGGATATTGGTGCGCTTCCACTCCTTCATTGCCGAAATAAACATCGCCGACATCGGATCCCGAGGCCGGTTGCCGATAGCCTCATACAAACGGTCAAGCGACCCGCCGGACCAGAATTTTTCCTCAAAAGCCTTGGAAAGCTTTTTGACCTGGCGCAGCGTACCGACTTTTTCAATAATAATCGCCCAAGACCAGATTGAGGTCGCAATCAGGCCGATCATCACCACCTTTGTCACCATATCCGACGCCCAGACCAAATCCCACATGGTCATCTGAGCCGCCGCATTAACCGTTACATCCGTCAACGTCTGAGTATCCATATTATACTTTCCTCTCCAAGGATATACCATATATAAAAAACTGAGATGAATTTAACACAAAATATTAAAGATTCAATTAAATATTCTCCTCTTCCGACACAATCTGAGTATCACACCATCTTTGCCCTATATCTTTTACCGCTAGCCGACAGAGTAAAGCTACCTCAGCATCCAGCGCCAACTTGCGGCCTGTACTCACTTTCCAGAAAATAGCAAAGGCTCGTCGTTACAACGAGTCTTTTTCTCTGTGTAGAGGCACAAGGTGCACGCAGTGCACTTCATGCCCCAACCAACAGCTAACCGATGGCCCCACCGCCTCGGTGGCGGAGTAAGGGTTTATATTTTATCCTATGCGGATTACAGGCCTCATCCCCCAAACGACGGCGCTTGTCTCTCTCATATTCTTCAAAATTTCCCTCAAACCAAACCACCTGAGAGTCGCCCTCATAGGCCAGAATATGCGTCGCCAAACGGTCAAGAAACCAACGATCGTGTGATGTCACCAACACACACCCCGGATATTCCATAATCCCCTCTTCCAAAGAACGCAGCGTATCCACATCCAAATCATTGGTCGGCTCGTCAAGCAAAATCACGTTGGCGCCCTTGCGCAGCATTTTGGCCAAATGCACACGATTGCGCTCACCGCCCGAAAGCTGTCCGACTTTTTTCTGCTGGTCGCCGCCCTTAAAGTTAAACTGCCCGACATAAGCGCGCGAGGGCATCTCTTTTTTGCCCAGCTGAATAATATCCAGCCCGTCCGAAATCTCTTCCCAAACCGTCTTGTCCGGATTCAGCTCATCACGGCTTTGGTCAACATACCCCAGATCAACCGTCTCACCGATTCTGAGCTCGCCGGAATCAGGTTTTTCCTGCCCGGTAATCATCCGGAACAAAGTCGTTTTGCCGGCGCCGTTCGGCCCGATAATCCCCACAATCGCCCCTTTCGGAATTTTGAAAGACAAATTATCAATCAGCAGCCGGTCGCCATAACCTTTGCTGATGTTGTTGGCCTCAATCACCAAATCACCCAAACGGTCAGTCATCGGAATATTGATATGCGCCTGCGTAATCTTCTCTTTTGTCGCTGCCGAAAGCAACTCATCATAAGCATTGATACGCGCTTTGGACTTTGCCTGTCTGGCTTTCGGATTCTTGCGAATCCACTCCAGCTCGTTGGCCAATGTGCGCTGTCTGGCCGATTCTTCTTTGGCTTCCTGAGCCAGACGCTTTTCTTTCTGCTCCAGCCAGGAAGTATAATTCCCCTCATAGGGAATCCCCTGCCCGCGGTCAAGCTCCAAAATCCACCCGGTCACATTGTCCAAAAAGTAGCGGTCATGCGTCACCATCACCACCGTTCCGTTATAATCGCGCAAATGTTTCTCCAGCCAGGCCACCGATTCGGCATCCAGATGGTTGGTCGGCTCGTCAAGCAGCAGCATATCCGGCTTTTGCAACAACAGACGACACAACGCCACCCGGCGTTTTTCCCCGCCGGAAAGCTTAGTCACATCGGCATCGGCCGGCGGACAACGCAAAGCATCCATCGCAATCTGAATGGTACGTTCAAAATTCCAGCCATCGCAGGCATCAATTTT
>CALXTH010000125.1 GCA_944391365.1 uncultured Alphaproteobacteria bacterium
GGTATAATTTACCTTCAACAACCAATATTTATATTTACCGCCCGCAGCGCATTATGCAAAATGTTCCGTTTATGAAAGAAGAGATGTAGTTGTCCGGGTTACAGAGGCGTGTAAAGAAGAAGCTTATTCAGAAGAAAACCGCTCTGACCAAAGTCAAAGCGGTTTTGCGTTTACTTAAAGCTCATGATAATCCTTTTTTCCGGATAATTGTATTTGGCGGTCACGCCATGAATTACTGAAAGTTTCGGATTGCCGACCAGGGAAATCATTATATCAAAGCTACTACCTTTCTCTTCTTTTCCGGTTACGGTGTTGAAGAAACTTTGCAGTGTTATTTTATTTGATATCCGGCGGTTGATTTCATAAGCAACAAAAGCTTTACGCATTGTCTGACCGATAATCCGCGGATAAAGGCGGTATTCCTGCACCTCTTTATGCGCTGCGGTATCTGCGGCCCGGATGGCTTTTTCAACTTCATCCTTATGCAGCTGCCATTCCGGAATCAGCCGGAAAAAACCATCATAATTCAAAATCAGGCGATATTTTCCAGCGTCGGGAATTTCAATCAGCAGTTTTTGCCGCTTATCAGTCTGTTTACCAAAAATTTCCGTCGGAATAACGCGGCGAAATGTTTCGTCTTTTCCTGAAGAAAAGCCGGGAACAGCCACATAATGCTGAAAAGTTCCGGCGCTGATGTTTTTAATATCACAAATCCAGAGAGCATAGACCTCCCCTTTGGCAAAAACCTTGTCCGGTAGATTGCTGTTGGGCTGAAAATCCTGAAGGCATTTGAGCTTTTTAAATACCGGACGGCCGACAATCTGCCAATACCGGTTACCGCGGAAGTGCCTGGCAACTTCCTGTTCGGTCAAATTAATCAGTTTCATAATGATAATATTTTAATGAAAAAAATAATATATTGATGTATTTATCATACACAAATTGCCAAAAATTGCAACAAAAAAAGCGGGCGCTTCTTTCACAAGAAACAAAAACCCGCTTCAAAATTCAAAACCTGTCATATATCTATTGTATAATTATGGAAAATTTAGCAAACAGCGACAGGATTTCAAATTTTGGGTGAGATAACTTTTCCGGCGTTTTTTATAAGATATGCAGAACATATCCGAAGCAAAAACGTTATGAAACCGGAAAGCATCCTCAGTCCTGCGTAACAGGATTTTAATCATTAACATAAAACATAATAAATCAGCAAAAAAATATATTCACAGTCTTTTTAATAGCATATTTTTTTGTTTTGTCAAGCTTTTTTAATGGTTTCGGTGTTCCGCTTTATTCAAAGGGCGTTATAACATCAACAAAAAGCAGACCAGCAGTGTTCCGTATAAAATGACGCCGCTTAAAAACATAAATGCGATTTTGAAATCAGCCCGGGAGGGAATGGCATTTTCAATCAAAATTGTCTGGAGCAGAATATACAAAATATAATTTCCCAGCGTCTGGGGAAGCAGCGGAAGGACATAGCGGTTGATATAAAAGCTCAAAGGCAGGAGCAAAAGTGGTGCGAGACCGGCGGGAACGGCGTTATAAAATGTGATATTGCGGAAGCCGACGCTGCCCATGACATAGCCTCCGCCCAACATGTCTTTTTTCGGGAAAATTGTAAAATTGCACGGCCGGGCGTTTAAGAACAACCCGACAACAAAATGCAACAGTTCATGTAGAATTGTCCCCGGAACATTAACCAGCGCCGTCAGCCACAAGCTTCCATACGCCGCATATTTCATACGCATCAGGAGGACGACGGCCAGAATTGTATAGAATCTGTTATTGAAAAAAGCGGCTACCGTTTCCGGCCGGTGGAGATAATCATAAAGATTATAACATGCGGCAATCACACTCTCCATCACCCTACCCTTTTTTTAATACGGCCAACCCGGCAAGATATGTGTTCAACAACAGTTTGCACAGATTTTTTTTGTTCACCATGCTCAGATTGTCAATTATACCTGTCGTCAGAAAAGAGCTCAGCGCAAACAACGAGAGCCACAAAACCTGACGAGCCAGACGGCGTTTGCGTGCATTGAGATGAGCATAAACAGCGTCAAAAGATTTTTGCCAGAGGCGGCTTAAGCGTATGATTTTCTGCATATAGGCCGGAGACAGACGTCCATTCCGCAAATGATAATTATACAGTAAAAACCAGCGGTTTGGATTGTTCAAGACAAAGCCGACAAACGAATCGAGCCAGGCGTTGAGATTTTTATAAGCATTGCGGCCGGAAGCTATTTTTGTCATCTGATTATAGAGGTCATCAAGCGTTTCCATATTCAGAACCGCAAACAATTCATCCATGCCGGAGAACTGGTTGTAAATTGTTCCGACTGAGCAGCCGGACGCCTCGGAAAGCTTGCGGGCGGTCAGAGAATCTGCCCCTTTGGTCTCAACCAGGCGGCGGGCCGTCTGCAATAGTCCGGCGCGGATAATTTCTTTTTTATCGGTCATTTTGTTTAACAAATTATTTGTAATTCAACTATATGATAAAAGAATATAAATCATTTCAGAACAGTGTTCAATTTTTTTATTGAGAGGGATAGGATAAAATGAGCAAAAAAACTATTTTGTTGGCATCTTCCGCCGTTTTGCTGGCTTACGGCGCTTATGCCCAGAGCGGGGAACAGCAGTTTTATCAGGATATTCTGATTTCTGACGAAGTCAAACAGGTTGAGGCGGAAGCAGCCGCCAAAGAAAGTGCGGCCAAGCTTTTGAACGAAAAGCAGACCATTGATAATTCCGGAGCGGAAACGCTGAAGTTGCGCAGCGATAATATCAAAAAGGCGCTTGAAACTTATGGCGAGGCTCCGTTTGGGCTGACATGGGGATTGTCCAAAGAAGAAGTTGAGCAGACCGGCGTCGTTTTGGCTCCGACGGCTTTGAAAGATTATGAAAACAGTTTTGATGCTTCAAATCTTCATACCAACAGCAAAGAATTTTCGACTGTAACGCTTGTTTTCGGTGATGACAACCGGTTATGGCGCATTTTGGCCCGCAGCAAATTTATTACCGGGGATACGCCTTCCGGCGAAAAGATGTTGCGCCAGTACCATCGTTTTTATAATCTTCTTCAGCAAAAGTACGGTAATGCCCAACAGACTTATTCTTCTCTGGATGGGGCGGCTTTGCAGGATCCGGACAAAAATCCGAATCTGCTTCATGATCTGGAGCTCGGCGATGTTGATTTGTATGCGACTTTTGGCGGTGAGGATATCGGGGT
>CALXTH010000126.1 GCA_944391365.1 uncultured Alphaproteobacteria bacterium
GGTAAGCACCGTCTCCCGAAGGCGCGGTAATATGATAAGCATCCCCGCTCATGCCATAACCGACAATTTCGGCATAAATCTTTGCCCTGCGGGCTTTGGCATGCTCATATTCCTCCAGCACCAGAGCACCGGAACCCTCACCCATCACAAAACCGCTGCGCTCTTTATCCCATGGGCGAGAAGCTCTCTCCGGCGCATCATTAAAAGCAGAAGTAATCGCCTTCATCCGGGCAAACCCGGCCAGACCCAAAACATTAACCGCAGATTCTGCGCCGCCGGCCAACATCATGTCCGCATCGCCGCGGGCAATAATCGCCGCCGCATCACCAATGGCATGCGTCCCGGTCGAACAAGCCGTCACACAGGCATGATTCGGTCCTTTCAGACCATATTTAATAGACAAATTCCCAGACACCAGATTAATCAGACAGGACGGAATAAAAAACGGCGAAATCCGCTTCATCCCGTTTTCATGGAAAGAAACCGAATTTTCATAAATCACGTCAAGCCCGCCAATACCCGAGCCCATCATCACACCGAAACGATACTTCTCCTCTTCTGAGGCCGTCTCAACATCCCACCCGGCATCACGCAGCGCATCACCACCGGCAGCCAGCCCATACAAAATAAAACGGTCGTTTTTCTTCTGGTCTTTCAGCGCCATAACGCTGTCCGGATTAAAATCATGCTCGCCTTCACCCCAGGGAACCTGACCGGCAATAGAAACCGGAATATCTTTCAGCTCAACGCCTTCAACTTTTCTGATTCCGGATTTTCCTTCCAGAAGACTTTTCCAGTTATGCTCGACGCCCCTCCCCAAAGGAGACACAATACCCAGCCCGGTAACAACAACTCTTCTCATTTACAAACCTCATTAATCTTATTCGAGTAAGGGCCTCTGAACAACGCTCAGAAATAAAGATAAAACTCGCCTAATCCCCTAGAGCGAGTTTCATCAATCAATATAAAGCCCCAAAAGACTTACGCATTCTTCGAAAGATAATCAATAGCATCTTTAACGGTAAGAATCTTTTCGGCAGCCTCATCGGGAATCTCACAGCCGAATTCTTCTTCAAATGCCATAACCAATTCAACAGTATCCAAACTGTCTGCGCCCAAATCGTCAATAAAGCTGGCGTTTTCGGTAACCTTAGATTCTTCTACGCCAAGATGTTCAGCAACGATTTTATTAACGCAATTAGCTATATCAGTCATATGATAAAACCTCATAAAATTAAAACAAATTTTCAGACCGCATCGGCCTGTGAAAATTTAGTTATCACAAAAATATACCATTTGACAAGCATTTTTTTCGCCTTTTACCTTGTTATCCCCGCAAAAGCGCGGTTTTATTGAAGTTTTTTCTGTTAATAAAAAGTGGATAATCCGTCTCCTCCGGCAAATTTTTTACGTCCGTCCATGCAAAAATATCCTGAATAAATCAAAACAGTTGTTGAAAAATAAACCGGACTCAGATATGGTAGAGACATAAACACCATTTACAACGCACACCTGTGGGAGAAACCTGATGAAAAAACTTTTTTACATTGTACTGGTTATCATTATTTTGATGGTTGTCGGACAACTGCTGAAAAACAACATGCCGGCAACAGCCGAACCCGCCGACGGCGCCGGAGTTGAAGCCGTTGTCGAAGAACAGGCCGTCGTTACCGAAGATGAAAACGGCAACATGGTCGTAGACGGAGAAGTCGTTGAAGACATTGAAGAAGAAAACCCCTCCGTCACCGCAGACGAACAGGAAACCGTTATCCAAGAGTAACATATTGCAAAAAATTGTTATCACAAGGCCGGTTTTTCCGGCCTTTTTCTCTTGCGAAAAACTAAAAAAACACTATATATAAAGAGTAAAATCAAACCATGTAAAGAAAAGGAAAATAAAGATGAAAGTAGGTATTATCGGAGCCGGCTCCGTCGGCAGTGCAACAGCTTTCGCCCTGATTATGAAAGGCGTGGCCCGCAAAGTTGTTTTAATTGACGCAAATGAAACCAAAGCCGTCGCCGAAGCGGCCGATATTGCGCACGCCGCCCCGTTTGCCTACGCCAACAAAATCAAAGCCGGAACCTATGATGACCTCAAAGGTTGTGAAATCGTCATTGTCACCGCCGGAGCCAACCAGCGCCCGGGCGAAACCCGCATTGACCTTCTCGGTCGCAATGTCAAAATTTTTGAAAGCATTATCCCCCAGATTGCCAAAGCCGCCCCTGAAACCACTTTGCTGATTACCGCCAACCCGGCAGATATCATGACTGAAGTCACCCTGAAACTCTCGGGTTTCCCAAAGGAACGGGTCATCGGCTCGGGCACGGTTCTGGACACCTCCCGCTTCCGCACCCTGCTCGGCTACTATCTCGGCATCTCGCCGCAGTCCATTCATGCCAATGTTTTGGGTGAACACGGTGACAGCGAGGTGCTGGTCTGGTCGGCAAGTGATGCGGGAACCGTCTCTCTGGATAAAATTGCCCAGGACATGGGCAAACCTTTCACCGATGAGGTCAAAGCCCAAATTGATGACGGAGTCCGCAACGCCGCTTATAAAATCATCGACGGCAAAGGCGCTACTTTTTACGGCATTGCCGGTGCTCTGACCCGTATCTGCAGCGCCATAACCAACAACGAATACGCCATTCTGACCGTTTCTTCTCATCAAGAAGATGTTGAAGGCATCAAAGGCGTCTGCGTCTCATTACCGACAGTCCTCGGCAAACGCGGCGTTCACAAAGTCATTTATCCGACCCTGAACGACGCCGAACGCAAAGCCCTGCATGACAGCGCTGTCACCATGAAAGAATATTCCGACAAAGCGCTTGAAATGATTGCCGGATAAGCTCTTCAAACGCAAAAAACATTTGCCAATCCCTTTCTTTTGGCTTATATTGCCCGGGAAAGGGATTTTTTTAAGGAAAAACAATGGTACAAATCGTCACTTTGGGCTGCCGTCTGAACAGTTATGAATCTGAAGTTATGAAAGAAAAACTCAAAAACGCCGACAACCTGATTATCGTCAACACCTGCGCCGTCACCGGCGAGGCCGAACGCCAGTGCCGCCAAACCATTCGCAAACTCCGCAAAGAAAACCCCGCTGCCAGAATAATCGTCACCGGCTGCGCCGCCCAGATTGCCCCACAAAAATTTTCCGCCATGCCGGAAGTTGATCTCGTTCTGGGCAACCGCGAAAAAGCCGAAATCGAAACCTGGCTCGAGTCGCAGCCCAAAGATAAAACCCACGTCAGCAACATTTTTGACTATGATAAATATGACGAATACCTGATTACCGGCTTTGAAGGACGGCAGCGCGCCTTTGTTCAGATACAACAGGGCTGCAACCACCGCTGCACCTATTGCATTATTCCTTATGCCCGCGGCAACAACCGTTCTGTTCCGGCTCAAAACATTTTAACCCAGATTCGCAAACTCCTGAACCGCGGGTTTGAAGAAATCTGCCTGACCGGTGTTGATGCCTGTTCCTACCAGCCTTCGTTCAGTGGCCTCGTTCAAAACATTTTGGAACAAATCCCCGGCCTGCCGTCATTACAGTTTGGCTCGCTGGACCCTGCCGCCATAGACGAAGACTTTATCGCTCTGGTCGGCCGCCATCAAAATATTCACCCCTATTTTCACTTGTCCGTCCAGTCCGGAGACAATCTGATTTTAAAACGCATGCGCCGCCGCCACACCCGTGAAGACGTCATCAGCCTCTGCCATCGGATTCGCAAAGTCCGCCCTGAGGCTGTTTTCGGCGCTGACTTCATCTGCGGTTTTCCGACCGAAACAGACGAAGCTTTCGCCAACACCGTCAAACTTGTGCATGAAGCAAACATAAGCAAACTACACGTTTTTCCTTATTCGGAACGCCCCGGCACCCCGGCCGCGCTCATGCCGCAAATTCCGATCGAAATCCGCAAAGAACGTGCCCGTATTTTAAGAGAACAGGGAGAAAACCTCAATGACTGATTTTTTTCACCGCCTGAAACAGGGCCTGCAAAAATCCTCAAGCAAAATCCCCGCCGGCATTGGCAGCGTCTTCACCAAACAAAAAATAGATTCGCAAACCCTCGATGAACTGTCAGATATCCTCATCAGCGCAGACATGGGCGTCAAAGCCGCAACCGAAATCATCACCGCCTTCGGCAAACGCCGTCTGGACAAAGACAGCTCGCTCGATGACATCAAAACCGGGCTCGCCGCCGACATTGAAAACATTCTCTCTCCCTGTGAAAAAGAGTTCATCACAACCCCAAAGGAAAAACCCTACATCATCCTGATGATTGGGGTCAACGGCACCGGAAAGACCACAACCATTGGCAAACTCGCCGCCAAATTGCAAAAACAGGGAAAAAAAATCTCCTTCATCGCTGGAGACACATTCCGCGCTGCCGCTGTCGAACAGCTGAAAGTCTGGGGCGACCGGAACCACATCCGTGTTTATGCCGGAACACCGGGCTGCGACGCCGCCGGTCTGTGTTATGATGGCATTGCCGAAGCCCGGAAACAAGGTGATGACATTGTCTTTATTGACACCGCCGGACGACTGCAAAACAAAACCGGCTTAATGGACGAACTCAAAAAGATTACCCACGTCATCAAAAAAATCATTCCCGACGCCCCGCACCAGACTTTGCTGACAATCGACGCTTCCACCGGACAAAACGCACTCGACCAAGTCAAAACCTTCCGTGAAATCTGCCCGGTTGACGGCCTGGTTGTCACCAAACTTGACGGCTCGGCCAAAGGCGGCATCCTCGTTGCCATTGCCAAAGAAAGCCCCCTGCCGGTTTATTTCATCGGCGTCGGCGAAAGCATTGATGACCTCGATTCTTTTTCCGCCCACGCTTATGCCCGCAACCTCTTGGGTCTTTGAACCATTTTCATAACAACAAAGCAAAACACAAAGCCCAGCTTGAAGCCGGGCTCTGAAGACAAAACCTAATAATCCACCAACACCGGCCGAACATAGCTGCCGTTGCTATTATAGTAGTAGTTATACACATTGCCATCAGACATACTCACGATGTAGTAATTGCCATAGTAACCGCCGCTGTAGACGTTAGACGACCAATAGTATATTTCTGTCAATTTTGTACCGCCATTTGTCAGAAGCAAACTGTTCAATGAGGATTTATTATTATACATTGTAAGCAACTGACCTTTAGTCGGTAACACCCCTTTCAAATTGCCACAGAAACTATAGTTCTGACAACTGCTGTTTGCATTGTGCCAATTCATTTCGCCCAAGTCTTTCATCGCTACATAAAAATCCATACTCAATGTTTTAACCCCGACAACAGCACCATTACAATAGTACAAATCACCTTGAGCCCCATTCAAAACCTCTTTCTGACAACTTCCGTTTTTCCACTCATAGCCGCTGGCACACGCGCATTGAGTATATTTTCCACCGCAGGCAGAGCCTGCGCCACCGGCATAGCCCGTTCCGGAACATGAGTATTTATAAGAAGATGAACAAGACTTTTTACAAGAACCCTTATCCCATTTATAGCCGCTTTTACAGTTGCATTGTGTATATTTTCCTCCACAACTGTCACCACTGCCGCCGGAATACCCGGTTCCTGAACAAGTATATTTAAAACCGTTCTCCTCACAAACCGTATTTTCATCCCCGGCACAAAGCCACTTCTCACCAAAAGGACATTTTAAACCTTTTCCGTTATTACATGAATTTTCTGTATAACCTAGAGTTTCACAATTTGTTGTTTCCACACATTGGGCAAAAGATAAAATCGGAATAAAGGACAGACTCGTCCCTAAGAGTAAAAATTTAATTTTCATAACTAAGCTCCATTGTTTTGTTAAAACAACACCACCTTAGTTATGAAAACTGAGGTGGTGAGGAGCCTAAAAACTGCTTATCTAACAGTCGCTGTTATTCGTCATATCGCGAACCCCGAAGGCAGTAACCCGAAAGTTAAAGGCAATACCCTTATTTACCAGCACTCCACACCATAGTGGATATTTTAGATAAGGGTGTTTTTAGGACACCACAGCCGGTTTTCCCAACTGCATTTTCAGAATACCACAAGGTAAGAACCTTGGCAAGCTCTTTTTCATGTAATCATAAATTTGGAATTTTCAAGGTAAGGAACAACCAACGGCTTCCCTCCCCTTAATTCCGTTAAGGGGAGGACAGGAAGGGTTTATAAAAAATCATCTGAATCGTCATCGCGAACCGGATATAATCCGGTGTGGCGATCTCATAAAAAATAAATTAGCTATGTCATCCTCGGACGAGCACAGCGAGACCCGGGGATCCAGGTCCGGCAAAAACTTCACAGCCGCAGGCTGTGCCCATATTCACCTCTCTTAGGAAAGAGGTCGCCCGCAAGGGCGGGTGAGTATGATTCTAAAACTCATCCTTGCCTCTCTGAACTCTCCGTTGGCACAAGGTGCACGCAGTGCGTTTCATGCCCCGATCAACCAACAGCAAACTGACCGGATCAAACGGCGCCCGTTTGCGTCAGCTTGGCTTGACAGAGGCGAGGAAGTATTTTATAAAAAATGTAACGGAAACAAATCTAAGAGATAAATATGGAACTCATTGAAATCAAAACCGGCGGGGTTTTTGTCATAGATATGATGTATACCGGAACCGAGAATATGATGAAAACGGATGTCTATACCCGTGTCGGCTTGGGCAATCACTGCTTTATACACCCGGAAATGTATGCCAAATTGCAAAAACTTGCCCCGGTGTTGGTTGAACGCGGCTTGAAATTAAAAATCTGCGATGCTTATCGCCCGCCGCTGGCTCATAAATTGATGAAAAAAATCATCCCGATGGAAGGCTTTTTCGCTGCCGAACCGGAACGCTCTCAACATTGCCATGCCTCGGCAATCGATGTAACCCTGATTGACGCCGGAACAAACCGGGAGCTTGAATTTCCCTGCCGGGTTGATGCCTATACGCCCGAATACGCCGACCAAATTGCCAAAGGCGAATGGACCGCTTTCAAACGTCATCTGAAAAAAGCCGGATATGGATGGACAGCCCCACAGGCGGAAAAAGCCATAGCCAACCGCGATATGCTCCGACGGTTGATGGAAGAGGCGGGTTTTGTAGCGCTTGAACACGAATGGTGGCATTATAATCTGCCGGATAAAGAAAAATATCCACTGATTGATTTTGCCATATCTCCCGAGGGAAAATTTATTTTTACTCCGAGAGCATAAAAAACGCTTGACAAATTTTGTCTAATAAGCTAAATTCAAAATAGTTTTGTATTATTTAACTTATATTTTTATGAAAAGAATAAAAAAATTTTTAATTCGTCTTGTACGGGCAATGAATTGTTTCGGGCTGAACAAAAAGCACATATCTTACAAAGATATCATCGCCGGAGTGCAGTCTGATTTTGCCGAACCGGTTACAGAACTCTACATTGTTTTGTTCGGTTATAACCATAACAAAAGTGTTTTTCTCGGTGTGCCGGAAAACGGCTTGCTGACACTTGTCAATGAGGCCGGAAAACAAAAAAATCCCGTAAATCCGGAAGACGTGGATGTTTTCTCTTTTAATGAATTTAAGAGAATAGTTTTCTTCAATTATGAAGAAAGTTTCAAAATGATTATTGATTGCCCGAACCCTGAAGGGCCGACGCTTGAGCTGGCTGAAATGATGGGGCAGGTCTGGGTCAATAAAGTTTGAAAACAAAAAACTGTCAGGTTGTTAATGCCTGGCAGCTTTTTTTTGCAATTTATAAATTTTGGGCGTAAAGTAGCGCTCAAAGAAAGGGCAAAATGTTTTTACGTCGATTAAAAGAGCTTTTGTACGCTGAAAAAGACCGCTGGATCCCGTGGATACCGGTTCTTTTCGGAACAGGCGTCGGCATTTATTTTGCTTTGCCGGTCGAACCGTCAATCTGGTGGACGCTCATTATCATAGAGCTTTTGATTCTGCTGACATATCTGAACCGGTTTCATCCGGGACGCTTATTCTGTATTGCTGTTTTGAGTCTGATAACGGCAGGTTTTGCCAATGTACAATTGCGCGCGGCTTATAAAAATACAGTCCCCGGCGTTTCTCATGAAGAGAAATTATATCTGAAAGGACGGGTTATCAAAGTTGATTATAACACCAAGGGAAATGTCAGACTTCTGTTGAACGACGTTTCTGATTTCGATGACTTTCCTCTGCCCGGAAAATATAAAATAACCTTGTTGAGCAAACAAACACCGGTTGTTGAAGGTGAGTGTGTTGAAATGGTGGCAAAAATCATGCCGCCGTTTCCCACAACAAAAATCCGCGGCTATCAGTATGACCGCAAAATTTTTTTCGAAGATATCAAAGGAACCGGATACGCCATAAGCAGGGGAATAAAAATTGATTGCGCAGAGCAGAGTTCGGCAAATATAAAATATACAGCCGCAGTTGAACACCTCCGGGACAAAATCGTTCAAAGAATAAAGAACATCCTGCCTCCGGATGAAGCCGCAATTGCGGCCGCGATTATTGCCGGAGACAGAGGGCTGATGAGCCGGAAACTGATTGATGATTATCGTGATTCCGGGCTGGCGCATTTCCTTTCAATTTCCGGCTTGCACATGAGTATGCTGGCCGGGCTGATGTTCTTTTTAATCCGATTGGTTATCTCTCTGATTCCATCGCTGGCCCTGCGCTGTGACGCAAAAAAGATAAGTGCCTGGAGTGCAATCTTTATCAGTGCGGTTTATCTGCTGATTTCAGGGGCAGAAGTACCGACACAGCGGGCTTTTATCATGACATTTATTGTCTTGCTCGGCGTCTTGTTCAGCCGTCAGGCAATTTCCATGCTGACAATTTCGTGGGCGGCAATGTTTATTCTGATCTTTTCTCCGGAAGCTCTGGTCGGCCCCAGTTTTCAAATGTCATTTGCCGCCGTTGTCGCCCTGATCGCATTCTATGAAAAATATGCAGGGCCGTTGCAACGTTTTCTTCACGGAACCGGAAACGAAAGAAAAATATCCGCGATCCGACGCCTGCCCAGGTTGATTTTCGCTTATATTATCGGAATTTTGGTTTCGGATTTTGTCGCCAGTGCGGCCACTTTGCCATTTTCCATATATCACTTTAACCAGATTGCGATTTATACCACTTTGGGCAATCTGCTGGCCGGGCCGGTCATCGGATTGCTGATTATGCCTTTTGTGCTGATAACAATGCTGCTGATGCCGTTTGGGCTTGACTATTTCCCGTTAAAAATTCTCGGATACGGTATCAGCCTGGCTAATGATATTACGGCTTATGTCGCCTCGCTGCCCAATGCCGGAATGTTTCTGCCGGGAATGCCAATGTGGGGACTTGTCTGTATTGTTGTCGGCGGATTGTGGCTTTGCCTGTGGCAAAAATCATGGCGCCGTCTGGGATGGATCGGAATAATCATCGGCAGCTTGAGCACCCAGATACTCAAAACGCCGGATATCCTGATTGACAACAGCGGCAAAGCGGTCGCCGTCAAAGATAATCAGGGAAATATGGTAATATTGCCGTCCCGGGGAAAGAAGTTTGTGAAAAATATCTGGATAGAGAAGACCGGCAGCCCCGTCCTGAGCGAAAACCAAGACAAACTGCTGCGCAAAATCTGGCAGGGAAAAGCCGAAGATAAAAATTGGCTCGATTTAAGCTGCGGAAAAAAAGTCTGTCTTTATAAAAAGCGCGTGAAAATCATTAAAAACTACGGAATTAAAATCGACGGAAAATTTTTTAACGCCAAGGCGGCTCTCGGCGGAGAAATTTACCTGAAACCGGATGGCGCAGACATCCGCACCATCCGCTCCCACGTCGGCCATCGTTATTGGAACCGGTAAAACTGAAAAGATATATCAGTTTTATCTAATAATCCACCAACACCGGCCAGACATTATTACTATTATAAAGATCCTCCCCATTGCTTGTGCGGCTATCAGACATAAGGAAAGCAATGGGAGTATCACCATTACCATCAGGTGTAGATGACCAATACCAGTCACCACCTAATTCTGAACCACCATTTTCAGAAAGCAAAGGATTAAGTTTTGATTTCCGACGATATATGATATGTAATTGCTCTTCGGTCGGTAACGTTCCTTTTAATTCACCACAAAAGGTATAATTTTGAGTGGAACAATATGCATTTCCCCAATTCATATCACCTAAATCATTCATCGCAATATAAAAGTCCATATCTGACGTTTTAACAGCAACAACTCTGCCATTACAATAATATAAGTCACCAATAGCTTCGCCTTTATCTTTTTGGCAAAGGCCATTTTTCCAAGTGTATCCTGAGCTGCATTTACAGGTTATATATTTTCCACCGCAAGGAGTCCCGGAACCAGCGTCATAACCGGCTCCTTTGCAAGTATATTGATAGGCTGAAGAACAGGCTTCTTTTATACAGGTTGAACCACTCCATTTGTAACCGGAATTGCAACTACATCTTTTATATTTTCCGCCGCATGTATCACCATCGCCTCCGGCATAATTGGAACAATCATATCTAAATCCGTTTTTCTTACAGACTGATTCTTCTGTAGACAAACATGCCCACTTGTTGCCAAACGGGCACTTGACGCCTTTGCCGCCATTACAAGTTGTTTCTGTATAACCCAAAGTTTCACAATCCTGCGTTGCCACACATTGAGCAAAAGCCGATTGAGGTAAAAAGGACAAACTCGTCCCAATAAGCAAAAATTTAATTTTCATAACCAAAGCTCCGTTGTTTTTTATGTTAAAAAAACGAACTCACCTTTGCTATGAAAACAAAGGTGAGTGGAGCTCAAAACCGTCGCTATAACGGTCAGGCTTCTTCGTCTACCCGCCGAACTTAATCAGCTGACAGAAGCATAACACTAATGTAAACATCAATATCAGAGGCTATCTGCGAGTGCTTATCCCACCCACTCCACGCATTAGTGGATATATCATAGCGAGGTGTTTTGAGACACCACAGCCCGTTTTCCTGACTGCATAATTAGAATACCACAACGGAAGAGCTTTAGCAAGCACTTTTTGATGTAATCATAAATTTTGGATTTTCAAGGTAAGAGAAAAAGGAACAGCCGCAGGCTGTGCCCAAATTCACCTCTCTTAGTAGAGAGGTCGCCCGTAAGGGCGGGTGAGTATGACTCAAAAAAAATCATCCTTATCCTCCCTCCCTGAAGATTTAGGGCTGGAGTAGAAAAACAATCCGGTGGATTGTTTTTCGCCGACAGGCGAAGGCTTGTTAGCCTTTCGTTTTGGCAAAGACCACAGCAGGAAAATCTTCCTGTGTCTTGTTGAGGTGCCAGGCGTTGCGCGCCAGAAAAACAATATCATGGTCATGATCTTCAGCCAATGAAGTACGGTTGGCATTCTGAAATTTTTCAAATGCAGCCTTGTCGTCACTTCTGACCCACCGGGCGGTATAATATTGTGTCGCTTCAAAAATCACCGGAATATTAAATTCGTTTTTAATCCGGTCAGCCATAACTTCAAACTGCAAAGCTCCGACAACACCGACAATCCATTCGCCGCCGCTCACCGGTTTAAAAACCGACGCCCCGCCTTCTTCGGCAATCTGCATTAACGCATTGCCCAAATGTTTTGACTTCAAAGGATCAACGGCGCGCACACTTTTCAACAACTCAGGCGCAAAACTCGGAATCCCCGTAAATTGAAGCTTTTCGCCTTCCGTCAGCGTATCGCCGATTCTGAGCTGCCCGTGATTGGGAATTCCGATAATATCACCGGCATAAGCATCTTCGGCCAGCTCTCTTTCCTGAGCCATAAACATAACCGGAGTCGGAATTTTAATTCCTTTTCCGGTGCGGATCTGCTGGAGAGTCATCCCACGCTTGAAATGCCCGGAACAAATCCGCATAAAAGCAATACGGTCACGGTGTTTGGGATCCATATTGGCCTGAATTTTAAAAACAAAACCGGTCACTTTCTTTTCATCAGGCTCAACCATGCGCTCCACGGCCGGATGCGGACGGGGCAGGGGAGCAATTTCATGCAGTCCTTCCAAAATCTCCCGAACGCCGAAATTATTAATCGCACTGCCAAAAAAGACGGGCGTCAACGCCCCGGCCAGATACAAATCCAAATCAAAAGCAGGACACAGCTCTTTGACCATCATCACGTCTTCCCGCAGCTTTTCAACCGCATGAGCCGGGAGCAGGGCATCCAGCTTGGGATCATCAAGCCCCTCACAGGTTTCAATCGTGGCATTAATCTGTGATTTGTCACCGGTTTTGTTCATCAAAATCAGCCTGTCTTTCAGCAAATCATAACAACCGAGAAAATCTTTGCCCATGCCGATCGGCCAGCTCGCCGGTGTCACATCCAGAGCCAGTGTTTTTTCAATATCATCCAGGAGCAGAAAAGGATCAAGCCCCTCGCGGTCAAGCTTATTGATAAAAGTCAAAATCGGCACATTGCGCAGACGGCAGACCTCAAACAGCTTTTTGGTCTGTGCCTCAATACCTTTGGCGGAATCAAGAACCATTACCGCTGAATCAACAGCCGTCAAAACCCGGTATGTGTCTTCCGAAAAATCCTCATGCCCCGGGGTATCAAGCAGATTGAACGTAACCCCATCATAATCAAAATTCATCACCGAGGAGGCAACGGAAATTCCGCGCTCCTGCTCAACTTTCATCCAGTCCGAGCGGGCATGCCGGGCTTCTCCGCGCGCCTTGACGGCACCGGCCTGCTGAATGGCACCGCCAAACAATAACAGCTTTTCGGTCAGCGTCGTCTTACCGGCATCCGGGTGAGATATAATCGCGAAACACTTGCGCGGATTAACTTTATTTTCAGGCATTTCAAACCCTCATCAAATTCTATTAATGCAAAAATTAAGCATTTACTACACTAAAAGCGCAAATTTTGCAAGGAGAAAATAAGACAAAGAAAATCATCAGAGAAAACGCTAAACCTGAATAACAACTCACAAACAAACACCTGCTCTCTCCGAACAGGCGTTTGTATTATCAGAAAAACATTTTTATCATTCCCGAAAATCAATCATCACCAATATTGGTATGAATATTGTAACATTCAAGAACAGTAAACTTCACATTATCCATTTGATGTATATGAGAACAAAATAGTTGCGCTTCCACATCCGTTACGACTATAGGTTCCACTTTGTTCATCTAAACAAAAAGTCTTTTGACAATAATTACTCTCCTCTGGATAAAGATAAGTAAGATAACAATGGTATAAACTAAAATCCCCCCCATATTGATTTACCAAAGAATGAAATTCATTTCGATGCTCATAAATAGTTTTAAGAACTGTCGTATCACTAATAGAGCTGGACATTCCGCATTCATAAACAATACTGGGATAATCAGCTTCTCCATGTTTCAATTCGTACCAGTCAAAAGTAGGAACAAATTCATTGAAAATTGGTAAGTAAACAGATGTCCCAGGCACCTTAACACCAACAACCTTGCCATTGCAATAATACAAATCACCCTGCGGTCCATCTTGAGACATACAAGCAGTTCCATTCCATTTATATTTGTCAGCACAGATACATTGAGCATATTTGCCACCGCAGGCGGAG
The DNA here is from genome assembly GCA_944391365.1 of uncultured Alphaproteobacteria bacterium. Taxonomy (GTDB): domain Bacteria; phylum Pseudomonadota; class Alphaproteobacteria; order RF32; family CAG-239; genus HGM16780. The sequence goes on from CALXTH010000126.1 coordinate 13,549, forward strand.
CCTGCGCCGCCGGCGTAGCCGGTACCTGTGCAGGAATATTGATAAGTTGACTGACACGTACATTTTTTGTATAAACCAGCACAAGATTCACCACTTCCGATTTGCCCGGTTCCGGTACAAGCCTGCTTAAATCCCT